>JACSRQ010000003.1 GCA_014879675.1 Ignavibacteria bacterium | reverse complement strand
CGTTAAAGATATAGTTCTTGATTATGTAAAAAAAGAGTACCTTGAAGATGGCGATGACAGGGAAATAAAGTATGATACCGCGCTTATTACAGGCGGATTTGTTGATTCATTCTCGATGGTATCACTTAAAGTGTTCCTCGAAACAAAGTATAACATTTCGATTTCAGATGACAAGGCAACACCCGAAGCTTTTGACAGCGTGAATAATATCGTTGAGCTGTTAAAAGGATTTGGCATTAACTGATCTGAAGCTTAAAATGCTTTTTGCTGCGGCAAAAGTAAAATCAACAGTTTCAAACAAGAACATTTAGCCTAAAGGAAGGTAAAATATAATGGCTTATCCACAGGGAATAAGAGAAATTTACGGCGGTCAGCTAGATGAGCTGAGAAGCCAGGGAATATTCAAAGAAGAACGCGCGATTTTCAGTCCACAGAACGCTGATATCGAAGTAGAATTTCCGCTAGGTTCTGAAATGAAAAAAGTAATTAACATGTGCGCGAATAATTACCTGGGACTCTCTTCACATCCCGAAGTAATAAAAGCTGCGCATGACGGTTTGGATTCACGCGGGTACGGAATGTCATCAGTACGTTTCATCTGCGGCACTCAGGATATACATAAAGAGCTCGAAAACCGTTTAACGGAATTTCTTGGCACTGAAGATACGATACTCTTCCCTTCATGCATGGATGCCAATGCAGGCGTGTTTGAAGCAGTGCTTACCGATAAAGACGTTATGATAGCAGACAGGCTTGTTCATGCGTCAATAGTTGACGGTATGAGGCTCTGCAAAGCGCAGAACGATACCTATAAACACAGCGATATGGCACATCTTGAAGAAAAGCTGAAGCTGCACCAGGATAAAAGGGTAAGGCTTATAATTACTGATGGCTCTTTCAGCATGGATGGCGATCTCGCAAAGCTTGATAAAATTGTTGAACTTGCCGAAAAGTATAACTCAATGGTATTTGTTGATGACAGCCATGCCAGCGGATTCATAGGCAAAACCGGCAGGGGAACACATGAACACTGTGGCGTTGTTGGTAAGATCGATATTATTACCACCACACTTGGAAAAGCTCTTGGCGGCGCATCCGGCGGCTGTGTATCAGGCAGGAAAGAGATCGTCGAGATGTGCAGACAGAAAGCACGTCCATACCTTTTCAGCAATACAGTTGCGCCCGTTGTTGTGTCAGGTGCGCTTACAGTGCTTGATCTAATTTCCAAAACAACTGAACGCCGCGACAAGCTTGAAAAAAATACTGAATTCTGGCGCAAAGGATTGACCGAAGCCGGACTCATCATTAAGCCCGGTGAAACACCCATTGTTCCGGTAATGCTGTTTAATGCAAAGCTGTCACAGGATTTTGCCAAACACCTTTATGAGAACGGAATTTATGCGGTCGGGTTCTTCTTCCCGGTCGTACCCAAAGGGCAGGCAAGGATCCGCACACAGCTCTCTGCTGCGCATGAGATACATCATATCGAAAAAGCGCTGGATGCATTCAAAAAAGCTGGCGAGAAATTCGGTATCTTAGGTAAAACCAAACAGGAAATTATTGATATGTACGGAATGTAGAATTTCGTACGGCAAAAAGAGTTGAACTCCTCGCCCTTATGAGCCGAAAAAAAATAGTTAATTGAATAAAACTAAAAGCTCCCATGTTGTTACGGGAGCTTTTTTTATTATGAAAAAGTTTGGTATTAGTTTGATTCAACGTACTTTCTAAAATTATCCAGTATTGCCTGCCAGCCTGTACGCTGAAAATCAACCGGATTTTCACCTTGGGGACCTTAGCTCCCCTCCTTTTATGTTAAATAGAAAGCCTCAAATAATTGTTTAAGATTTTTTTAAATATTGTTTTT
>JACSRQ010000213.1 GCA_014879675.1 Ignavibacteria bacterium | reverse complement strand
ACTCTCTCCGTCGTCGGCAGCGTCAGATGTGTATAAGAGACAGGTAGAAAAGGTAATAAACTCCATAGGCTCGTTTTGAAAGAAACATTTGCTTTACTCCTTCAGCAAAGAGTAAAGAAAACTGGAAAGGAACTAATAATATACCCTGTTATATGCCCACTTCAAGGTCAAGGGTTAAAAAATTGCGTTTTTACGGAAAGTGGAACTTATTTTCAGGCCGTTGCTCTACCTACTGAGCTACCTGTCCAGATTGAAAACTGGGTCTTTGTATCTTGGAATTTGGCGACACATCCCGCTTGCGGGATTGCTCTACCTACTGAGCTACCTGTCCAGAAAAAAAACTGGGTCATTGAATCTTTCAACTTTGCGACACATCCCGCTGGCGGGAATGCTATACCATGCCTGCCTGACTTCGGCAGTAGCTACCTGTTCAGAAATCACACTAAACTATCATAAAACACAAATATCTCAAAAAATTACAATAAAATCAATTTACTATTTTATCCCCTGCCTGCAAAATATACTTGAATTTATCGTATATTTGCACTTGATTTGTAAATCATGCAGCAAGTATCTACTATAAAACTCGTTGTTTCTTACCTCACAAGATTTCTTGGTGTCTTTCTTGTTGCCTTCTCGTTAATGGCAGCCGCACAAGGGCTTGTCTCAGTAATTAACATCAACAAAGATGGCAGTACCGGAATCAGATATGTTAACGAAACCGAAAAGTTCGATTATTTAATTGTTACTACTGTATCAGAGTATTACTCTTCTTATAATTCCGGAATTCAGCCGGGAGATACTTTGATCAAAATTGACGAACTTCCTGTTACTGATCTGAAAACTATCAGATCGGATCTCTCCCGGAAGGAGATAGGCGAAAAAGTCACCTACACAATTCGCCGCGGAGCAGAAATAAAAAATTATGAACTCACCCTTGCGCCCATGTATCCAATGGAAAAAGTGCTAGTCTTTCTCTTCAGAACAGTTCCCGTTTTTCTGCTTATGGCCTATCTTGTTGTGGGACTATGGGGCATACTGAAAAGTCCGTATACCACCGAAACAATAATCATAGCCCTTTTCTGCTTTTGCTTCGGCTGTTTCATGTACGCCACTGTGAATGTAGGCGACGCTCCCGATACATTCATAAAGAAATATTTGTACTTTGATTCATTGAGAGAGTTTGTAACATACATCATGTGGCTGGGTCCCAGTTTTTGGGTCATGCTTTTCGCGACATTCCCAATGAAGAACAGGATCTACGAAAGCAATAAATTCATTTCCCTGCTGTTCATATTTTTACTGCCTATCATTGTTGTAATTTCATCCATAATGAATATGGATAGCAAAGCGCTAAGCTTCATAATATTTGCGATGCTGTTCCTGCAAATGGGAATTGGAGTAGTTTTGCTCTCAAAGAATCTCAGGAAAGTTAGCACTGCACTTGAAAAACGCCAGTTGAGGCTGATGCTGTTTGGCGTTAAATATGGTTCTCTTTCGATTGGATTTGGCTGGCTGCTCATAATTATTACGCAGTTCGTACTCGCAGGTTTTATAGGTCCTAACGTGCTGCTTGTTTCACTTTTCATTTTCCTGCTCTGTGAAATAGGCGGGCTCATAATACCATTTACCTTCCTCAATTCATTCTTCCAGAACAGACTGCTGGAAACAGAAAGCGCTCTGAAAAGACGTGTTAGGGTATTTGGCGTTACGGTCGGTATGCTTGGGGTTTACCTATTTGTGATATTTGTTATTGTGAGGTTATCTGTAAGTCTGTTCGAGGTACGCGATCCTTCAGTTATCATAGTGTCAGTTCTATTGCTTTCACTAACGTTCACTCCGATAAACAAAAGAATTCTTAACTGGATAGATGAAACCTTCTACCCGGAAAAAACGAAATATGCGGAATCACTAAAATCATTGATAAACCGTATTGCCGGCCGGATCGAATCAGTAGATCTGTTTAATGAACTAACAGTATGGGTTCAGAAAACTCTGGGAATAAATTCTGTGGTGTCATTTGCAGTAAGCGGCAATTCTGAAGTGAGGATCCCTTTCCGCCCAAATGACCCGGATAGCGTTGTTCACCGGATCCGGAATGGAAGCAAGTTCTTCTGGGATGAGATATCAGAGCGCTCCAGAATTACCGTTGATGAGAATGAAATTGAGTGGGTACGTGAAAACGATATTGCAGTTACAATACCTATGATCTCACAGGGTGAATTGGTTGGTGTGTTAAATCTGGGGAAAAAGCAGAATGAAGAAGATTTTTCCGCAGAAGACCTGGATATATTGCTGCAGGCATCTACACAAACAGCGCTTGCATTGCAAAATTTGAATCTGCAATCTGTTTACATCGATAAAAAACGGATGGATAAAGAGCTGGAAATGGCGCGCGTTATTCAGCGCAGGCTGATGCCGCAGGATATTCCATACGTACATGGACTCGATATTTTCGGTGAATCGAGGCCATGTTACGAAGTTGCAGGCGACTACTATGATATCATCAATAACGATGAAGGCAATACATTTATGGTAATTGCTGATGTAAGCGGAAAGGGCGCCGGCGCGGCAATGATCATGGCTAACCTACAGGCCTCGATCAGAGTTGGACTTGAGATCACTGAAGATTTTGAGGTCTTCATTTCGAGGATAAATAATCACGTTTACAAAAACACTTCTTCATCAGAATTCATTACTTTTTTCATTGGTGCATGGGTAGCCGAGACTAAAGATTTCCATTACATAAATGCGGGTCATAATCCCCCTGTTATGATAGATAAAGAAGGCAATGTTTCAACCTTGGATGCTACGGGCCTGATATTGGGTGTGCTGCCTGACCAAAAGTATGAGCGAAGAGTGATCAAAATAGAGGAAGGTACAGTGATAGCTATTTACACTGATGGTTTGGAAGAAGCTATGAATCCGAAAGAAGAGATCTTCGGGCAGAAAAGGATAATCCAGTGTTTAATGGAGCTCAGAAACGAACCGGCCAAAAAGATCGTGGAGAAGATACAAAACAGCGCAATTGAATTCTGTGAAGGCAAACCTTTGCACGACGATCTGACCATGATCGTGATAAAGAGTTAACCGGAACAGTGCAATTTACTTCTTTCTTTTTGACTTAAGGAAAAAATATACCAAAGGAAATAACCCTAATGTTGCAACTGAAGCAAAGAAGAATGCGATTTTAACTCCAAAGTCATCAACCGGGCTTTCTATTTTATCAATATTCCCGCTTTTAAAACTCTTGCCTATCGTAATTATGAAATATAATGTAACAGCCAATGAGTATAAAAAGCTCAAGGCTAAAACCACAATCGCGAGATCTGAAGTCGAACGATTTGAGACCAAAAATGATGCGGCAATTGCCATGGCAGCGGAACCAAACAGTATAAGAAAGAAGGGAACAGAAACTACCTTATTGTAGAAGACTCCAATACCAGCATTTCCTGTTCCTTTATAGGTATAAAATCCATCTGTTGATTTTACCCTGCGCTCGTAATATACCGAATAGAAATTCCAGAAAGCGGTAAATATGAAAGGAACAGCTGCTGCAGATAACATCACCAGCATACTGTCACTTTCGCCGCTCCCGATAAAAATGAGTCCGCCTGCAATTAGGAGGAACAATAGACCGCTTGAAATGAAAATGAAATTTCTCAAATGTAGGTTCTTACTCTACCAATAGAATCTGGGATTGATCATAAAGGATTATTTCGGGTTTACCCTTATACTCTTCGATCTTTCCTGTAATTGTCAGTATCGAACCTTTCTTCACATCACCATAATCCACACCTGTATTGCCCGTTTTTATTACTGCAACAAATGTTGCGTTAGGATAAGGTTCATCAAAGTTTATGAGTACTGTCCCCTTGTTTGAAACGAATATAGAAGAAACAATTCCGCGTACAATTTTGGTTTCACCAATGAAGTTCTTAGCATCTTTGGATGAAACTGTATCCTGCGAATAAGAAACATTTGTTATACCAATAAAAAAAAGTAAAAAGAGAATCAGTTTAGTTTTCATGATAACTATTTTTATAATTTATATTTTAGATAATTTCAATGATGTTTGATGACAAAGCTCATTTAAAAATATGAAAGAGCCTTCAAATTTTCTGTTTAGAATCTCCATATACGCACCAATTATCTTAAGTTCTTTCTCATCGGAAGTATACATTGCCAGGTCCTTAAAAGTTCTTGGAAATAATGAGCTTTTCAAAAGTACGTTATATCTGAAAACCCAGCTTAGAGGTTTAATAACCCATTTTAATAATCTCCCTGCAGAGAGATTTTCTTCACTTTCCCCGGCAGTTATATAATGACGTGAACTCATAAACACTTCAGAAGCAATAGATGCGGCATAATTCCTTATTTCAGAATTATATGGAATGTATGACGGCAATTTACCATGAAGTACGATACCATCAACATAAAGTTGAACAGGGCTGAAACAGTTCTTAAATGGCTTGGTAAGCAGTTCATCAGACGATATACACTGAATATTGATTTCAGGGTTGCCCGCATAATTCTTCATAATTTCGGCTATTTTCTTCAGATCATTGATCTGCAATGAACTGAATATCCCCCACAAATCAATATCACTTTCGGAATGATAA
This sequence comes from Ignavibacteria bacterium, assembly GCA_014879675.1. Classification (GTDB taxonomy): domain Bacteria; phylum Bacteroidota; class Ignavibacteria; order Tepidaquicellales; family OLB5; genus OLB5. Next base: position 6,704 of record JACSRQ010000213.1, on the reverse strand, counting down.
TCGCCTTTAACGTAGCTTCCGGTGAGAACAATTGCATTTAATTCACTTCCAAATACGTTTACTAAACTCTGCTTTATTGATACTAATTTATAATCCGGAAACATATTAATACTTACCTTCTTTTAACTTATCATATGTGTAAATCCCTGAGTCATGTCCATCCTGCCAAACAAGCTGAATTGCATACGAACCCACCGGTTTAACTTCTTTCAGTGTTAGCTGCGCTGAAGAAAGGAGCGGAATGTATGTTTCCGGCCGGTTATTCCTATCTGCTATGCAGTTTGCGCATGGACAGCTCTTCCTAAGGTTTGCGAGCATTAACATACTTTCGCTGCCGTCATCCCACTTCAAAACCAGGTAACGGTTATCTTTAATATTTATTTTTAATGGAGTAATATTCTCAATGCTAATATTTTTGGCCGCGGATCATTTGCCTGCCAGAAATCTTTCTGCTTCCAAAACATCTTCTTCGCTGCCAATAAACAGCGGTGTTTTCTGATGAAGGTCAAGCGGTACTATCTCTAAAATTCTCTCTTTCCCGTTTGTAGCCCGGCCGCCCGCCTGTTCAACTATAAATGCCAATGGATTTGCCTCATACAGAAGTCGCAGCTTACCTTTGGGATTTTTCGTATCGCCGGGGTACATGAAAATGCCTCCATAAAGCAGGTTCCTGTGGAAATCAGCAACAAGCGATCCAACATACCTTGCCGAGTATGGCCTGCCTGTATCTTTGTTAGCTGATTTCAAATCATCAACATACTCTTTCAAACCGCTATCCCATTTGGAATAGTTGCCTTCATTAATACTGTATGTTTTAGCCCTTTTGGGAATCTGGATATTCTCATAGAACAGCAGGAACTCGCCAACAGTCGGATCCAAAGTAAAACCGTGAACTCCCTTTCCGCTTGTATAAACCATGATTGTACTTGATCCATAGATGATGTATCCGGCAGCAACCTGTTTTGTGCCGAGCTGCAGGCAGTCTTCCAGTGTACCCGGCCCGCTTTCGGTTGTACGTTTATAAATTGAAAATATTGTGCCTATGCTTATATTCGCATCGATATTTGATGAGCCATCAAGCGGATCGAAGTGTATTATGTACTTGCTCATCGGCCTCTCGCCCATAAATTTTTCATTCACGGGAATAAAATCTTCGCTCTCTTCGGAGGCGATCGCGCAGAGATGGCCGCTGACTTTCATTGCCCTCACGAGCATATCGTGAGCAAACTCGTCGAGCTTCTTAACCTGCTCCCCGTGAACATTCTCTGTTCCTGTTAAACCCATGATATCAATTAATCCGGCACGATTCACTTCCAGAGAAATAACCTTGCATGCCAGTGCAATATCCGCAAGCAGATCAGAAAGCTGGCCGGTAGCATCCGGATATTTGCGTTCCTCATCAATAATATGTCTGTATAGCGTAATAAACTTCTTATTCATAAATATTTATGTTTAACTGAAATTAGGAAACGAATCCTTCAATACTGCGAATATTGGTATAAACTGAAAATAAATCAATTGTTTTCCTGTGGCTTATTCCCACCCGTTGAAGCAATGCTGTTTGAAGAAGAAGGTTCTGCAATAAAGCTCAGAAGTTTTTCCAGTTCTCTTTCAGGATTATTGAACCAATTCACCGACCAAATCCTGATAAATCTGAAACCAAAGCTCTTTAGGAATTTTTTCCTGAATAAATCCCATGCATAACTTTCACCTGAATCATGGTAGTTTGAACCATCGCACTCTATGGCGATCATTTTACCGTTCAATGACTCTGGCAAAACAGCAATATCGATATTGAATCCGCCGGTTACGTGATTTTGAATCACTCTTGAAGGGTGAAGAGTTTTCTTTAAAGCTTCTGTGACAACTTCTTCAAACTTTGATGCCGAAGTTCTTTGTACCTGCGAATGTTCTTCAAAGTTTTTTCCCAATAAGTTGAGAAGCAGCTCTTTCGACTTCACATCGCCGCTTTCGATGGATTTCGCATAGGCAAGGAATGCATAAAATATTCCTTTTCCCCTGTTCCCTGATGTTTCCAGCATAAGGGGATACTCTGCAATATATTCATCGGGAATTGATGAACAAACTATCATCATATGTTTCGCGCGGGTAATTATTACATTCAGCAGGCGGTATCCTTTTTCCTGGTTGATAGGTCCAAAATTCTGCAGAAAGCTGCCATCTGTACGTCTGCCAAAAGTTGTAGAGATAATTATAATATCCCTTTCATCTCCCTGTATGTTTTCCAGATTCTTTACAAAGAAAGATTCGCCCGGCTTGTTTCGCAGAATATTCAGTTTCTCCGCAAATATACTGTTCCTATCTGCCTTTTCGTTCAAAAGGTCAAGCACATGATTCCTTTGGAAAATATTAAATGTTGCAACTCCTATGCTTGGGTTATCCATACCCTTTGAAGTTATCACAAGCTCATCTATAAGTGCAGCAATTTTCATTGCCTCGTCACGGTTAATGCTTTCTTCCTGGTCATAAACACCGTTAACTCGGAAGAATCGCATTGCTTTATAATCCTGCGCCGCTGGCATGGGGCTCAGCCTTGAGCCGTAAAATGCAGCATTGGAAAATTGTATGAGATCGGGGTGGCGTGAACGGTAATGGATATCCAGGAATGTTTCTTTGTATCCCCGTTGAATAGCGAATTCAAGCAGCGATTCTGAATCAGCAAGCTCCGTATTTGCGCCTTTTACTATATCATCATCATCCCCTGTATCCGCCGCGCCATCTATCAACACTTGTGCGGAAGCAAAATAACCCGATGGCGGCATTTGGTTTTCGTCACCTGAAACTACCCTGTGCCTTCCGCGCAGCTTTGCTGCATAAACATCTTCAGTCCTGAGCTGGCTCGCTTCATCAAAGATCACAATATCGAACAATCCTTCTTTCATTTCAAACAGGCTGCTGCATACCGTTGGGTTCACCAGCACTACCGGGAAATGATCCGTGAAAAGCTCAACATCAGTATTTATTATCTTTCTTAGAGAATTTCTCTTCTGGAATTTATTATTCCTGGCTTTGTTGTAAAGGGTGTTAATGTTTATTCCAAGCTTCTCTTCAAGCTTTTCCGCTGAATGCCTTTGGCGCGCTGTCCAGTGATCTTTAACTACATCAACCTGGTAACTGCTTATCTTTTCCAGGTTATCTTCAAGCGAGCCCAAAAGGTTATCATCCCTCAAGCTGATCTCCTGCTCATAAGCCAGCAGAATGTTAAATAGATACCATGTCTCGAAATCACCTTCCCAGTTTGTTGAATCTGACGTTATCATTGCATTTACTATATTCCGGGTAGCTCCGTCGTTCTGCAGGTAGTCATTCCGCCAGTTGGAATATTCATATAGATTCTCAATCTTATCAAGAATTGATTTCAAGACAGAAACTGTTCCTTTCAGAACAGCCAGCTTGGAGGAAAATGGTTTATCGGTAAATTCTATTCTTCCGGCAAAAATATTGCTGGAATTCATCTGCGCTATCAGCTCATCAAGTTCCTTTTCAAGCGATGTTAACTGCGTACCTTCGTTGAAGGCTTCTTTATTGTAGTTGCCCGAATAAAATCCTACTGTTTCATCTACTATTGTTTGCGGCAAACGGGCGTTCCAATTCTCAAGATCAGTTTTAAGTGCCGATAGCTGAGGTTCGATCTCCGCCAATGATTCCACAGCGCCCTTCAGCTCAGCATTGAAATATCTTTTTCCCGTAAACTCGCTAAGTTTATTGAATGCAGGCAGTATCATTTCTTTATCTGATCCAAACTGTTTATATTTTTTGGAGAAGATCGAATAGATACCAAGCTTGAAGCCTGTAAATCCGCTTAGGGAAGTAAACATCTTACGGTTAATTGTTGTATTCCGGTTATAGATCTCTGCTATGTTATATATCGAACTGCTGAAATTCGTGTAGTACTTATCATAATGCTCTGTTAAAGCGGCTGAATATCTTTCAAACAGCATACTAAGCTGAGAAATTCCGGCATGAAGCTGTTCTTCTAACTTTTTTAGCGAATTTCCGATCCCGATAGCTTTTTCTTTTGATGTTCCTGATCTAAACAAGTCATCATCCAGAGTCCGGAACACAGCGACATCACTTTTTACCGCTTCATAAAGTTTCTGTTCCCTTTTCACGGCTGAAAGCCTTGAATTAAAATCTTCGGAGAGCTTTTCGCTTCTAAAATCTATGCTGCAATTTTTTAAAGTGTCATAAAGCTTGAGATAGTTCTTATTGGCATCTTTGATCTGCAGGAACCTCCCTACAATATCAGACCAGGTAAGATCATTTAATATATACCTGCCTAAGAGCTTATGATTTGCATTTACACGGCTGATATGCACATCAGTATCTTCGAAGAGTGAATTAAGGATGTTTTCGTTAACATACCTGCCGGTACTGCGCGGATCTCTTACTGCATCAACAATCTTTTTTCTGTCCCTGTTCACATCCTCGATCAACCCGCAGAATCCACCCAGCCCAAGCATATTCAGATTCTTCTGAATTACTTCCAGGGCTGTACGTTTTTCGCACACAACAAGGCATTTAGCTCCATTGAACAATGCATTTGCTATGATCGCAGTTAATGTCTGGCTTTTACCTGTTCCGGGCGGACCGTGAATGATGAGTTTCTTAGAATTGCCTACACTTTTCAAAGCCTGGCGCTGACTGGGATCGGTTTCAACTGCTGAATACTTTACTTTCTGAAAATGATCAGAATCATCGCCGTAATCAAACCTGAAGCTCTCAATATTTTGCAGTATACTCTTGACATCTTTGATTATTGCTTCCTTCTGAGTTTTATACAGTCCGAATACTCCAGAAAACATGATCTGCGGATTACCTTTTGAGTGTATCAATGCAGAGCGTTTTTCCTTATCAATTGCGTATTCAGAAGAGGGTATGGTTTCATGCTTTTGTGCCGAATTACTTATCTTGCCGGTCAGTTCATTAATAATTTTCAGCAATTCCGGCTTATCTATCAGCGCATCAGATAGCAGTTCATCATTTAGGCTGAAAAAGCCGGTTGTGTTAAGATCCTGTTCAAGAAAGTTCAGCAGCACATCGTTAATAGATATTCCAAATTCTTCATCCCGCGATATGATCCATTCATTTTTTTCGCGCTGAAGCTCCAGCTTCCATAGCAGAATCGGTGCATTTATAATTTTGGCGGGGTCATTTTGTGATCGGTAGATAAGTGAAGGATATCCGAAAGCAAAAGTTTTTATTCCATGTTCAAGGAAGGTATCTTCGTTTTCATAATAGATGGAAGAAAGTCTTTTCGAAAGCAGCCGCTTATTACGGTTCAGCTCTTTGATCTCTTTCTTGTCTTTAGATCTCACCTCTGATTTCTCCGGAGCTTTCATTTCATCCCTGCTTCCGGGAGAAGCATCAGCAACTGTATCGCTCTCAGGCAAAGTAAGTGGCTGCCCAACTTCGCCTGATTCTTCTTCAATTTCGATCTTGAACTTCACCTGGAATGCGGGCTGGGATAGCAATTTTTCAATGAAACTTCCCGGCAATGAACTATTAATGTGTGCCAAGTCGCAGATATCCAGCCTTGCAGCATACCTGCCGGGGTATGAGTTTAAATGAATAGTGCGGGCGTTGCCCACTTGCAGCTTCTGGATTATTTTTTTAAGGAAGTCGCGGTTCAATTTACAATATTAGTCTTATAGCATCCTGTATATTTTCTACAGGTATGTATTCAAGTTCTTTTGATTGTTTGAAATTCTTCATATTGCTCTTTGGAAGCACTACTTTTTTGAATCCGAGCTTTAACGCCTCCTGTATTCGCCGTTCAGCGAAGCTGATGCCTCGTATTTCGCCGCTCAAGCCGATCTCACCAAGTATGAGCATATCAGCATCAATTGAAGTATCCTTAAAGCTGGAGCAAATGCTCATGGCGGCAGCAAGATCTATTGACGGTTCATCTATTTTTATGCCGCCGGCAATATTCATGAATACATCAAACTTCGAAAGGTGTATGCCGATCTTTTTTTCGAGTACTGCGATGAGTATTGCGAGCCGCTTGTAATCGAATCCTGTGGAAGTGCGCTGCGGCACCGAGTAACCCGAAGATGAAACCAGAGCTTGCACTTCTATTAATATCGGACGCGTGCCTTCCATGCTTGCCGAAACTGTGCTTCCTGAAATTCCTTTTGAACGCTGTGAAAGGAATACTTCGCTGGGATTCAGTACTTCTATTAATCCTGCTCCGGTCATTTCAAAAATACCGATCTCATTGGTAGAGCCAAACCTGTTCTTAATGGCACGAAGCACCCGGTATGAATGCGTTCTTTCGCCTTCGAACTGAAGCACGGTATCAACCATATGCTCAAGTACTTTCGGGCCGGCGATTACACCTTCTTTGGTAATATGCCCGATCAAGAAAAAAGAAATGTTCTTTGCTTTGGCGATCTGTATAATTGCAGCGGTTGATTCCCGAAGCTGTGAAACACTTCCCGGGCTTGATTCCAGTTCATTTCGGTAGATCGTTTGAATTGAATCAATTATTACAATCTCAGGTTTAAGCTTATCTACAATTGCTGCAATTATCTCAAGGCTGGTTTCAGAAAGAATGTAAAACTCATCATGCGCAAAACCAAGCCGCTCGCAGCGAAGCTTTATCTGCTTTGGTGATTCTTCGCCGCTTACATAGAGTATTGTGTTTTGTTTGATCTCTGTCTCTTATACACATCTCCGAG
>JACSRQ010000143.1 GCA_014879675.1 Ignavibacteria bacterium | reverse complement strand
ATGGCAAAAGATCTAAACAAAGCAATGCTTATCGGACGTTTAGGGCAGGATCCTGAACTGAAATACACCCAGTCAGGTGTAGCTGTCGTAAGCTTTTCGGTAGCAACCGGTATGAAATGGAAAGACCAGGAAGGTAACTGGCAGGAACGTACAGAGTGGCACAATGCTAAGGCATGGCGCGGCCTGGCCGAGACCTGTTCAAACTACCTGAAAAAAGGAAGCAAGGTTTACATTGAAGGACGCCTTGAGACCTCTAACTGGGAAGATGAGAACAAGAAAAAACATTATAAGACCGAGATAGTTATAGACGAGATGATCATGCTCGATAGCAAAGGCTCTGGAGAAGGTAACGGCTCACAGGGCGGTTACACAACTACCAAGCCTGCAGCGGGCAAATCCACAGCAACGGATGATGATCTGCCGTTTTAGTTTCCGGCATTAAGAATCGTTAAAAAGGCTGCCATTTGGCGGCCTTTTTTTGTGCTTAAGAAACCCGAACTCCGAGAGAAACATATACGCACTTCAACTTCGCTCAGTGTGACATTTTATATACTAAAAAAGCCTCTAGGATTGGTTACCCCGTTGTTGGTGTTATCACCAACAACAAAAAAACTAATCCTCTAAGCTCGCTTCATTTAGATGTGTTACAAAATCCCAGGTCTTATCATCTTTGTAATAGTAACCCGCAGTAGAATATTTATAATCTGTAATATCCTTACATAAACTCCATTTCCCACGGATTGGGTTTTCATGAATGTAATTCAGCTTCTGCATTATTAGCTCCATACTTGGCAGCCTTGAAGTCAAAGGATTTCTTTCCCAAAACTGATATTTCCTGTCTTTTGCACCTACATAAAATATCTTTAGTTTTTCCGGATCATCCTTTAATAATTCAAATTTCATTTGCTGGGCAGTATATTTCAGGAAATCCCTTTGAAGGTCATCCTTTTTTATATCGTTATGGATTTTCCATAAGGTATGAATATGATTGGGCATTATAACGAAACCATATACTTTTAAGCGGTTATCATTTACAAGGTATCTCATACTGGAAATGATTATATCCTTGTATGAATCTGCTTTTAGCAGGTGTTTCCATTCAAGGATGGTGGCAGTAAAAAAACTAATGTAATGCATGCATTTAATGTTTCAGAATTATTCAATACTTCAGAGCGAAGATTTGTTAGAAATTATAAATTCTGTATAGGGAAAAATAAACAGTATTTTTTTAGTTTTGGGGTCAAAAAACATTCCCGAAAAGTTTATACTTGTGTTGTTGGTGATAAACTGCACCTGCAGACAGGCACCAACAACTGGGAAAAGTAATTTAGTATTCATCAACGGGGGAACCGGAGACTTTTAGATATTTTGTTGTTGGTCATAAGACCAACAACGGGGGGAATTGGTGGCCTTTTTATTGTGCTTAAGGAACCCGAACTCCGAGAGTAACATATTCGCAATTCGACTACGCTCAGTGTGACATAATAGATACTAAAAAAGCCTCTAAGATTAGAGACTTTTTGCTTTATAAATAATGTGGTTAGCTACTTGTAGTTGAGAATATACCCATCTTCTTTAAATACGTGGGCGATTATCGCAGTGCGCATCCATAAACCGTTCACTTCCTGTTTCCAGTACCATGCGCGTTTATCTCCGTCAATTTCCGGGGGTATTTCATTCCTGCGGGGCAGGGGATGGAGGATCACAGCTTCGCTCTTCATGTGGCTAAGATGCTCTTTCTTCAGCCAAAAGCGGCTGTAATCAATTGATTTCGACTCATGCTGTTTATCATATTCATCCTGTATGCGGGTATAATAAAACACATCAGCTCTGCGCAGCAGCTTATCCAAATTATCGCTTTCTTCAAAAGGAATGCTGTTTTTACCAAGGAATTGACGCAAATCATCAGGCAAACCCAGCTCCGGCGGAGATAAAAATACAAACCTGATGCCTTCGAAATTTGAAAGCATGTAGATGAGCGATCTAACTGCTCTGCCGCGTTTGATATCGCCAATTATGGCAATAGTCTTGTTCTTAACCTTGCCTTTAAATGCCCTGTGAAGTGTGTAGGCATCTAATAAAGCTTGTGTTGGGTGTTCATGCGGACCAGAGCCGGCGTTTATGACCGGGATAGGCTTTTCGGATTCATTAAACATCCAGGCTGCCTTTTCAGCGATATTTTCCTCAACATGGCGCATGATGATCATATCAGTATAAGAATGCATGGTTTCAAGGGTATCTTCGAGTGATTCACCCTTAACTTCAGATGAATAGCCCGATGAGCGCATGTCGCTGGTCTGTATGCCAAGTATCTGGCATGCATTGTTGAATGAGAGGTAAGTTCTCGTAGAGGGCTGCGCGAAATACAGCACAGCCCGCTTGTGAGATAGTATTGTCTGAAGAAAATCCAGTCCGTCCTTGGTTTTGGCGATCTTACGGATCTTATCGGCAAGCTCAAACAGCCTGCTTAGCTCAGGTTCCTGGAACTGGAGCGCGGAAAGAACATGAAACGTCCGGCTGCCGTTCAGGTATTTAAGCCTTTTCTTTACGGGCAGTGCGGAAACTTCTTTCCAGCTTTTTATTTTCTTTTCGTTTTTGATATTATCTAAAGTATTTATTCTGAGATCAGCGTTTATAGATGAAATCTGTTAAAATTCCAGTCAGGTCGGGTTTTCCGATCTCCTGAAGGTCATAAGAAACCCTTACTGCCGGTTTTTTTATCTTTATAACCCTTCTGAGGTCAATTGGCGTTCCGATTATAACTGCATCGCATGGAGTTTTTGCGATAGTTGCTTCAAGATCTTTCATCTGCTGCTTGCCATAACCCATTGCCGGCAAAAGAACACCGATACCAGGATATTTAGCATAAGTTTCTTTGATACTTTTCACAGCATACGGCCGCGGATCAACAATTACGCCTGCTTCAAACTTCTGTGCGGCAATTGTTCCTGCTCCATACTTCATTTCACCATGTGTTAGTGTTGGGCCGTCTTCAACAACCAGTACACGTTTTCCGCGCAGCAGCTTTGCATCCGCTTCATGCTCCAATGAAATAGGGGAGGCAGCTTCAATAATTTTTGCTGTTGGATTTGCCTTTAATACATTCTCCCTAATCTCATTTATTGATTGCAGGTTAGCAGAATCTACCTTATTAATTACTATTACATCTGCCAGTAAGACATTTGTCCTTCCGGGATAATAACTCATTTCATGTCCGGCACGATGCGGATCAACAACGGTAATTGTAAGGTCTGATTTATAGAACGACATATCATTGTTTCCGCCATCCCAAATTATCACATCAGCTTCTTTTTCAGCTTCTCTTAAAATAGCCTCATAATCAACACCGGCATAGATAACATTACTGCGTGCAATATGCGGCTCGTATTCTTCCATCTCTTCGATGGTACAATCATGTTTTTTTAGGTCAGAAATTGCTGCAAAACGCTGTACTTTTTGTTTAGCCAAATTTCCATACGGCATTGGATGTCTGATAGAAACAGTTTTCTGGCCTAATGCCTGAAGGATTTCAACAACCCTGCGTGAAGTTTGGCTTTTTCCTGCGCCTGTGCGGCTTGCAACCACTGATATTACAGGTTTTTTTGATTTAACCATGGTCTCATCAGCTCCCAGGGTGATAAACGATGCCCCTGCGGCGTTTACCATGGCGCCTTTTGACATAACGTAATTAAATGGTACATCTGAATAGGAGAAAATTACCTGTTTGACCGCGAATTTTTTTATCAATTTCAGGAGGTCTGACTCCGGAAATATTGGAATTCCTTTTGGATAATATTTGCCAGCCAAAACTGCCGGGTATTTACGTCCTTCGATGTTGGGTATCTGTGTAGCTGTGAAGGCAACAACATTATATAGAGGATTATTCCTGTACACAACGTTGAAATTATGAAAATCCCTGCCTGCAGCGCCCATTATGATCACATTAATTTTAGTCATGTCTGTAAAATTTGATTTTTAACATATACAAATATAGCGTTTTACAGAAATGACTCCAATGACTTAAGTCATTTATTTGATGCTATTTAAGTAACTTAAAGAGCAAATCGGGCCTTTTACTATACTCCGAGCGCGAGTTACTTGATAAGCGGCGTATAATCTTTAACTGTCAGCTCATCAATTTGTGATACTTTGAACTGCAGCGATTCATTCTTGAGTTTCTTCTGCAGTATATTATTATTCACATGGATCTGCAGTCTGCATTGTTCAAAGTACTCTTTGATACCGGCTATTTTAAGGCGGAATGTCTCGGCGCCGTTCAATCCATCCGGTGTATTCGGGAATTGGAATGAATTACACATATCAACGGCTTCATTCACCATTGGCACAAACGCGTTTAGTGAATCTATGCCTGCAAGGATTATGGATTCATCGGATTCATTCTGGCGGGCCTGCATAAGCCTGAATTGAGCCTGTTCACGGTGAAATACCGAATCAAGCACGTCCAGCTTTTCTGACCAGGCAGATTTCCATTCATCCTGCGCAAGCAGTGTATTGCAGAACATGAATACAAAAAGATACAGTACTATATATAATTTATTCATTGAGATAGTTACACAGTTGAGTTAGTTACAAAGTGAAATTAGTTACTTGGTTCATTTACGAAACACTTCAAAACTAACACTTGGAAAAATGAAAAGCAAACACGTAAATCATTAGATAAGCGGAATTGGCTATTCTTCAAAATCTGCTCATTTTAACATATTGTTTAGAAAAAGAGAAATAATATATATTATGTAAAGTTGGATGTTATAGGAATATGGGATTATTAACATATGGGTTTCGGGATTTCCATTTCTTTACTCCCCTTTTTTGTGACCAGTGTTTGTGCGGATTTTCTTTCATGTATTTGTGATGTAAGTTTGAAGTGACTTTGTATGAAACCATAATATCTATCAATTGCGGATGAAGCCGGGCTGCTCTTTGAAATTTAACCCACGACCTAAAGGTCGTGGCAACTCAATTACAACCGATTAATGATTTGGTTCTATTGAGATGTCTGAATATCTGGTCAGGGCTAAAGCCCGGGACTCACCAGCACAATATACCCCAGCCTGAAGGCTGGGGTTAATAAAAGCTGATTAGTCTATAGAGAGGCTACTCAAGAAAATTGCGGCTAAAGCCGGGATGCTCTCGGTATTTGCCCACGACCTGAAGGTCGTGGCAACACAAGATTTCCACTTACGCAGGAATGAAATTAGCTTTAGGTCGTGGCAACACAATTTTTCACTTACGCCAATTATTATTGAGTAGCTCCGCTCTTTAGAGCGGAGATTGAATGTTATAGTAGATTGGCTTTAGCCAGAATTAAGGGTTTTTGTCACGATACCAAATAATCAATTGCGGCTGAAGCCGGGTTGCTCTCGGTATTTATTCACGACCTAAAGGTCGTGGCTACTCAAGATTTAGAAGAGCACTTCGTGACCTGCCTACGCAGGAATGACAAAGCTTTAGGTCGTGGCATTTCAAGATTCCAACCTAGGTTGGAATGACAAAACGCGTACAGGAATGAATACAGTCTCATCCAACTTTTTTGAAGAAATAATCATTAATAAATTGATAAAATGCTGAAATTCTGTTATTTTTGTAAATGGATATAAATTTCTACTTAATTCTCGCACTTCTTTTATTTTCTATCGGAGTTGTTGGTGTTTTAACAAGGCGCAATGCTATTGTTGTCTTTATGTGCATCGAAATGATGCTGAACTCCGTTAATCTGGTATTCGTAACATTTTCATCATTCTTAGGCAACCTGAATGGCCAGATATTTGTCTTCTTCATTATGACAGTTGCGGCTGCTGAGGCAGCAATCGGACTGGCTATAATTATAGCCCTTTACCGGAATAAATCAACAATTAACCTGGATGAAATTAATATTTTGAAATGGTAAAATACTTCTACCTGATTACAGTTTTACCTTTGGTCGGGTTCCTGATAAACGGTTTGTTTGGTGTTAAGATCAGGAATGAAAAAGTTTCCGGCATCATTGGTTCGCTCATGGTGCTTGGCTCGTTTGCGATGTCGATACTCGCCTACCTCGAGCTTACTTCGCTGCCTGAAAATGCAAGGAGCATCACTATTCCCCTGTTTAACTGGATAACCTCCGGTACACTTAACATAAGCGCGGCATATTTGGTTGATCCGCTTTCTGTAACGATGTGTTTGATCATTACAGGCGTTGGTTTTCTCATCCACGTTTACGCGATCGGATACATGCATGGCGATAAAGGTTTTGCAAGATTCTTTGCATTCTTAAACCTGTTCATTTTCGCGATGCTGAATCTTGTACTCGGTGATAACATGCTTCTGATGTTCTTAGGCTGGGAAGGCGTTGGTTTATGTTCATACCTGCTTATCGGATTCTTCTATGAAAAGAAATTTGCAGGCGATGCTGCCAACAAAGCTTTTTGGGTTAACCGCATAGGTGACTTTGGATTCATGCTCGCAATGTTTTTTATATTTATGAATTTCGGTACATTGAATTTCCAGGGAATTATTGCAGCGATACCCGCTTCGGCAGTACCTGTTTCAATGTTTACAATAATTACACTGCTGCTGTTTGTTGGCGCAACGGGTAAATCAGCGCAGATACCGCTTTACGTTTGGCTGCCTGATGCTATGGCGGGTCCGACACCTGTATCCGCGCTTATCCACGCCGCAACAATGGTAACAGCGGGTGTTTATATGATCGGCAGAACATCGCTGTTATTTTCGATGGCGCCCATCACAATGGAAGTAGTTATGATAATTGGCTGTTTAACAGCTTTCATGGCGGCTACAATCGCGGTTGCGCAAAATGATATTAAGAAAATTCTCGCATACTCAACTGTAAGTCAGCTTGGATTTATGTTCATGGCGATGGGAGCCGGCGCATTTTCAACCGGTATTTTCCATGTAACAACACATGCATTCTTCAAAGCGCTTATGTTCCTTGGAGCCGGCGCAGTTATTCACGGAATGCACGATGAGCAGGATATTACAAAAATGGGCGGCCTGAAAAACAAGATGAAGATCACGTTCCTCACATTCCTTATGGGAGGTATTGCTATTTCAGGTATTCCGCCGTTCTCGGGATTTTTCAGTAAGGATGAAATTCTATCAAAACTTTTCTTTGGCGGCCACTACCCTGTTTTCGGACTGGCAGTACTGACAGCATTCATAACAGCATTTTATATGTGGAGGCTTATCAGCTTGACATTCTATGGCAAGCCCAGGTATGATGAAGCGCATGTTCATCCGCATGAATCACCCGCAACCATGACGATACCGCTTATCATACTGGCAATACTATCGGTAGTGGGCGGATTCATAGGTATTCCGCATATCATTGGTCCGAACCTTATCGAGCATTGGCTCGAGCCTGTATTCGCTCCCGCACTTGCAATGTTACCTGAGCATCATGTAGTTGCATCAACAGAGATCGGGCTGATAGTTTTCTCGGTTCTTGTTGCTGTAATTGCTATCATTGTATCGCTCAGGATGTTCAAGTCCGGCGAAAGACTGTACGCGTTTTCAGGCGGATACTACAACCTGCTCAAAGATAAGTACAGGGTTGATGAACTTTACGATAAAATTATTATTTCGCCGCTTAGATGGCTTACAGAGATATTCTACAAAATACTTGATGTAAAAATTATTGATGGCGCAGTGAACGGTACCGCTAATTTCTTCAACAACCTTTCAATTGACTGGAGAAAATTGCAAACAGGTATTGTTCAGGATTACGCTGTATTTTCAGTTGCAGGAATTGTAGCAATATTGCTTTACATCCTGCTTAGGTAGATAAAAATAAATTATACTTTTGATATTGCTTACAAAGGATATTAAAGGAGGAGAAAAGGACGGGTTAATCACTTGTCCTTTTTTATTTTTGGGCCAGAAGTATTTCTCTTAACTCATGGGAATCAGCCGCGAAATGCGTTGGCTCTTCCTTTTCCAGTTCTGCCCTGCTGCCATAACCATATGTTACCGCTATTGAATCAATTCCGTTTGTTTTAGCTCCGTGGATATCGTGATACCTATCCCCTATCATAACACATTCATTTTTATTCAGCCCATTCATTAATATTGCATCGTTGATGAGTTTATCTTTAGGCTTGTTATCAGCCGACATATCCGAACCGTGAATGCTGTTGAAATAATCTTTCAGATCAAAGTGATTAAGTACGGTTACAGCAAAGACAAGCGGCTTGGAAGTTGCGATATATAACTGCAATCCCGTTTCGCTTAACTCATCGATAAGTTCATCCATATTCGGATAAACGGTATTTTCAAAAATCCCGGTCTCAGCGTAATGCTCGCGGAAGTGTTTCACGGCTATATCAGATTCAGCGGTACTAAGATTATGCCTTTCGGTATAATAGGCGCGCAGCGGAGAGCCAATGTAGCTTCTGAGCTTATCAATATCCTCTTCGGCAAGCCCAATTTTTTCAAGTGAATAGAGATATGAGTTTATAATGCCCGGACTGGAATCGGTAATAGTGCCATCGAGATCGAAAAGTATGTTCTTATATTTCATTATTTAGATTCAATTTTCAGTTCAGCAGAGCGTTTCTTTTCTGCTTTGGATAAAAATGCCACTGCAATTAAAATAAATCCAAGAGTTATCCAGTCTTCTGCTTCAGGATACTCCCCGCCCCATATAAGAGCAAACAACAAGGTTGCCGCGGTTCCGGCAATGAGTGAGGTCAAACGGTTTACCAGCCCCGCGAATGTAGCTGTTCGCCCTTTGAACATAAAAAGAAATACCGAAAAGAACGCAAGCAGTCCGAAAGCAAATCCTGAAACACCCGCCCAGAACCAGAATGAATGCGGTGCGGCAAAGGATTCCCTGAATTGTAGTATTTGTGGTGCCGTCCATCCCGCAATTGATTCGGAATTGTAGATAAAAATGCCGATCAACAGCATTGTGAAAGTAGCAGCGATCTGTTCAACGGCGAAAAAGGCTTTATTATCCTGCTTAATGCCTTTGGCGCGTGTGTTTTTGTAATAATTCATTATGTAAATACGTATTGAATAGGCTACAAGATAGCATATAAGGATCGTCATAGCGGCCGGCGAGCCGACAAAATCAAAGCTCCCGGGCTTTACATTGAGCAAATTTGCCAATACAGCGAAAATGGCAAATACAACCGCGGCATTTTCTTCCCAATAGACTCGCTTTTTGAGTATCCCCTGCCAGATCTGTACGGCATCAATCAACCGGCTTATAACAATTATACTGCCGCGCATTATTACCATTGCAACCATTACTGATATTGGCAGAGTGTACATTAGGGTTGTTGTTGGAATTACTATCGCGGTACAAATACCAGAGGGAATAATATAAAGAAATTCCGATGGTACTTTAAACCCGATTAAGCTTATATAATTATTCGTCTGTAATTTATACCACTTAAATGCCAGTACAATAACCAGTGCTATCAGATTTCCGCCGATTGTATTGTAGACCAGGTATTGAATATCGCTTAAGCCAGGATATCCCATTGCCGAATCACCGGTAAAGTACTTTACGGTAAGTCCGGTAATTGTGTACAGAAGAAAATAGCCCGTACAGAACTCTATAAGCTGGCGGGTTGAACCTTCTTCTGTCTTATAGAACATTAAATACTCTCAAGTTAATGGCCTCCTCTTGATGGGCGTGCGTTCCACAATTTTAGCATCAAAATTGCACCTATTACCGCAAATCCAATCATACTGGGACCCCATGCACCCCAGCCGTAAGTTTCAATAAGCCAGCCTGCACCAATACCCATTACAGAGCCGCCCACATACTGCATACCGTCAAACATACCGGCAGCAGTTGCGGCTGCACGTTTGCCGCCGAAATCCATTGAAGCGGTTCCGGAGAGCATTGAGTGTACCATTGAGATAGCGAGCGAATTAATTGTGAATGCTATAATAATTGCTTCAAGGCTTGGCGCTAATATAACTATAGTTAAGGAGATTATCTGCAAAGCGTAACCTATAAAAGCTACAGGTGGTCTGCGTGATTTGAACACTTTATCAGACATGAATCCGGCAATAAAAGCACCTGCAATACCTGCAATTACAACTGCAAAGGCATTCCTTTGAAATACAGAACTGCTGAGCTCAAGATGATGAACTTCCTGCATATACCTAGGGAACCACTCCTCGAATCCTTTCCTAACTAATCCTGTACAGAATTCTGCTATTGCTATAGTTATTGCTATGGGATTTGTAAATACTTTTTTAGCCACATAAGAAAAGGTGATCTTTTCTGTATCTCCGCTTGTAGCATCCTGCGGATCAAATTCACCAAGTCCGGCATCTTTTGGAGTATCTTTTACGAACATGAAAGTTAATAATGTGAATACACTAACTATCATTGCAGGCAGAAAGAACTTCCACTGCCATGGCAGACCTGCAACCAGCGCTGTTGTCATCAGTGCGTAGACAGCAAACCTGCCGCTTTGTATCATAGAGCCGAATATAGCTGAAAATACCCCCCTTTCAGAGACGTGGAACCATCCTGCGTTCACTTTAATAAGCGCCAGTGCGCTGTATGACTGGAAATACTGGTTCAGGGTCCACATACTGGCTAAATATAACAGCATAAACGTTCCGGTACCTAGAAACCCCAGATATGCCGCCATACCAAATGCAACGTTAAACACACAGGCACCGATCGCACCGGTGATCATAGCCCTTCTTCCGCCCCATCTATCGGCTATTGGCCCGTTGAAGATAGCGGAAAGTCCGTAAATTAGTGTACTAATGGTAATAATAGTTCCAATTTCAGTTTTAGAAAACCCAAAGGTATCAGAAAGCTGTTTATTGGCAAACCCGAAGTTATATCTTGCCATATACATAGCTGCATATGTCAAACCAAGCGTCATCCAGTTTATTCCCCTGCGTTTCTTAAAGGCCGGTGAATGGACCGGTTTTTCCAGCATCTTTTCCATAATCTATTTAATCAGATTTATTTTGAGATTGAGTTAAACGTCTGTGTATAGTATTATTAACAAATGAAATTTGAATATCTCCAAATATAAACAAAAACATAACTAAATTTAATGCTAGTAATTGGAAGAAATCCGGTGACAGAATCTTTAAAATTTGATCCAGCTTCAATACTTAAAATAGTTTTGCTAGACTCCGCAAAAGATAGTAAAATAAATGAGATAGAGCGATTCGCTAAATCGAAAAATATTGATATAGTAAGACTTAGTAAAAATACATTTGAGCAGATACTTGATAAAAAAGATAAGTCAGAGGGCATCTCTCAGGGTATTATTGCCGAGGTGAGAGATCTGTCTCTTATACACATCT
>JACSRQ010000105.1 GCA_014879675.1 Ignavibacteria bacterium | reverse complement strand
AGGCGAAGCCGTGCGTTAGCACGGGTGATTTAAGCCATGTGTAATAAATGAGATGCATTAATGCGAGGGAGATGAGTACAGCAAGTATTGTTTTTGAGTATTTCAGTTTCTATTTATCTGTTAAAAGTGATTTTCAATGTTAATAAATTTCCAGAGACCGAACGGTTCAGTATTTTCAATACAGGTATATCCTAGGGTTAAATATTGATGAAACCACCCCTCGATAAATTTCCTGCCGGAAATAGTTCTCTTCCCATCCTTGGATCCCGCCTATGCGGGACTTCGAAATCACTTCGTGATTTCTTGAAAGGAGGGGAGCCATTTTAGAAGCAAACTCTTGTAATGTAGCAGGTGCGGCGTGCCGCTTACTGTTACTCATGACTGAGCAAAGCCTTCAATTTCGGGCTGGCGGTATTTAAGCAGCTTTTGGGTCAGCATGATCTCATACGGTGCGGTATAAAAATCAGTTTTATAGCGCCAGCTTCCCAACAATTGTAACAATGAGCGCTTCCAGCCGCGTATTTTTAGATCGCTGTTAGTTGGGTAATAGGCGTTCAGAGTCTTTTCAAAATTCCTTATCATTTTAAAATGATGCGGCTTCAGCCATGGGGTTAGCGGATTTTTCCGCAGGTCAAAGTTCTGCCACTTGGGTGAAACCCACTCTTCGAGTGATTTGGGATAATCAAACCCTTTCAGCTTGGCGGCAAGCGACATTTCTGAATCTTCGAAATTCACCGGTGAATATGTGTAAATAACAATTTCCGCTGCGGGATTAATTGCTTTAATTTTTTTTATGAACTTCAGGTCTGTTTCAATATCGCGCGTAACATTATCAGTGGGGTTACCAAGCACAAATGAAAGCTCAGGCACAATGCCGTACTTTTTTGATTTTTCCGCAAGATCAAGCAGTGTCTGCGCATTCTGCGTGCCGCCTTTATGCATAAGCATTAATAATTCATCGTTACTTGTTTCAGCGCCGTAAAATATCATTTTGCATCCTGCATCTGCCATCATTTGCCATGTATCATCGGAAAATTTCATCACGGTATCGGGTCTTGCTTCGCCCCACCAGCCTATTCCCAAACCGTTAACCGCCTTTGCGAAATCATACACGCGTTTTTCTGCCACAAAAAAATTGTTATCGTGGAATTCAACAGCGCCGATATTATATTTTTCCTTCAGGAATATAATATCTGAAGCGGTTAGCTCTGCGCTTCTGCCCAGCCATTTACCTTTATAGATACCTGCAACGGCGCAGAATCCGCACAGGAACGGACAGCCAACGCTTGAGTGGTAGCCGATTGTTCTTGGTCCGAGGTATGTTCTGCCGATACTTAGATATTTATCAACATCAACCCTATGGTATGGCAGGCGGGGAATAAGATCAGGATCGATAGGCTCTGCTTTAATATTATGAGAGATCACTCCATCATGCTTAAATGATAATCCCGCTATTTGTTTAAGCTCTTTTGCTCCGGGTTTAGCTTCGAGGGAATCTATAAGTTCTATAAATGAATATTCAGCGTGACCCTTTAGAACGAAATCAATATAAGGTGATTTTAACACAGTATTTGGATGCATTGAAGGAAAGTATCCGCCCCAAATAATTTTTACATCAGGGAAGCGGGTTTTAATTTCCTTAGAAATTGAATACGCTCCGCGCAATTGCAGAGCGGGCATTACGGTAATGCCGATATACTTAACTCCGTTCTGTATGAGTTTGGCAAGCTCATTTACAGGCGAAATTCCAAGATTTTCATCTATAATAGTATAATCATACCTGCCTTCAAGGAATGCCCCGAGAGTGAGTAATGAATTCGGGACCCTGAAGCCCCAATTTGCCGATTTTGGATTAATTAATGCTATCATAGAAGCGCAAATTTAGTGATAAGGATGGTTAAAAGAAGTTGAAAT
>JACSRQ010000210.1 GCA_014879675.1 Ignavibacteria bacterium | reverse complement strand
CCTTTAATCATTCAACCTGTTTGATTATTTTACAAATTCAAACCGGAGATAAATTTGCAGACTAAAGAAAACTGGAAACCGGAATCAGAGCCTTTTCAATAACTTTGAAGCTCTACTTGACCAATGTTAATCTTTTGGTTTCGGCATAGTGATTACGACTGTCGCTTTCTATTATGTTTATTCTATAGAAGTATATCCCGGAAGAGAACTTTGAAGCATCCCAGCTCACACTATATTCTCCTGCTGATAATTCGGTATTTAAGAGTGTTGCAGCTTCCCTTCCAAGAACATCATAAATGTTGAGTAACACAGTTGATTTTGAAGAAATATCAAACCTTATATTTGTCGACGGATTAAACGGATTTGGATAGTTTTGAAACAGTTTAAATTTAGCCGGTATATTTGAAGAAATTGGATGAATACCAATAGGTTCATCCGGTGGAATAAATCCATACTGGTTAGTTCTGTACCTGTCGTGCGCAAATTGCGGCCACGGATGCACACTGTTTGAATAGGGTACCCCGGGAAATGTCCAAATATGAAGATATGTTTCGTTGCTCGTGTAAGTTGAAATAGCAATGAGCTCAACTGATCCGTCGTTATTCAAATCAGAAGCAGAAATTGCATTAATAACACCTATCGGCCTTAACGGCGACCATGGTAATTGTGTACCATCATAATTATATCCATAAATAAAGCCCCCGGTATCAGGAAGAGTATATTCTGCAGTCCAGTTATTTGCCAATACATTTAAATTGCTTCCGGTAGTAAACTTCCCGATAATTGGAGTTGATTTGTGATTCCCGCTGCCACCTGTAGATGGCCACCCGTTTACCAATCCCATATTATTGTTATACAGGAAAACTGCGGAATCGGTATTTTGGTCTCCCGAAGCGTTAACACTTTCTGTAAACCCGTCACCGTTAAGATCACCAATTACGAGTGAGCCTGGTGGATTATCAGTATTAATTACATTCCGCTGAGATAATACCTGACCAAATATATTGTACTTCATGTTCCTGGACTCAATATACTGCCCATGTCTTTTTCCATTTTGATTTATCAAAATAAATGTACCTGCTGGATTATTTCTATCTATATACAGCGTTGGCGATGCATCCCAGGCAAAGTATGAAGAATCGTAGTATATAGGCCAGTTATTTGAAAAGTTGCTGCCATTGCTTCTAAATATATGCAGTGCTGATGAATCTGCACCGCCTTGCGGCAACACCTTAACTGTGGACACAATAATTTCAGGTAAGCCATTGTTATCAATATCTCCTATCGCAGGATGAGATTCAGAAAACCCTACAACACCTCTAGGCCATCCGCTCATTATTGATCCGTCATGATTAAACACACAAACTTCATTTGTTTTGCTCACTATCAATTCAAGTTTACCATCATTATTCAGATCATACAAACTCAGAAACTTATAGATGGTAGTACTGCCATCATAGTAGGTTACCGGAAAACCCGGAAGTGAATTACCAAACTTATCAATGACGTAAATGATATTTTTGCTCCTTAATGCTATATCCAGCAATCCATCTCCATTAACATCTCCTGAAGAGAAGCTTAATATCCAAGTATTTGGAAAAAGTTTAGGAAATCCTTTTAAACTGCTACCATCACTTTTGATTATTTGCAGCATACTTCCACTCGCTCTGGATGTTACAAAGATAATTTCTTTTTGCCTGTCTTTTTCCAGATCAACAATTAGGGGTATTGCATTTGGAATATCCGTGCCGCCCAAACTGTCTACTATTTTAGGAAAACCCTTATAGTAAAAAGGTGTTTGGCTGATTGAGATTGAGCTTGATATACAGGAAATGAAAACTAACGCGAGTATTATCTTTTTCATGTGTTAAAATTTCGTTTGATTAGAGAATAATTTTTGAGATTTATAAATTGACAAGCAGATTTTTATCTTTTTAATAGTTCTGATTAATCCTGCTTTACAATTATTCCAATAAATGTGTTAAACATCAACCTAAGTTATATCAAAATGTAGCGGCGTAAACCCGGCATGATTTGACGTAGACACCAGAATTGTTTTGTTTTTAACGAGATTACGACATATATTACAGTTCCCTGAATCACAAATGTAGCGTATAGTAGACTCGGATGTGGTAATGAAAAAGAACGATTTCTGCGTTTTTATGGATAGTCTTTCTCCCTTTGAAAAAGGGCGATTTGAAGATTTTCTAAACTCCCCATATTTCAGCAAAAGCTCAAAGCTTCCTGAAATGTACAAATTCCTGAAACACAAAAACCCAGCAATAGATACATCTAACAATATAGAATACTTCCCTTCTAATGAACAGATATTTAAACACTTGTACCCGGGCAAAACATTTTCTGATGTTATCATTCGAAATCTCTTTTCCGACCTGGTGAAATCGGGTATGGCTTTCCTGGTATTTGAAGGATTCCGGGAATCTAAGTCCGATCACTCGAGGTATTTGCTCGCTTCATTGAGCAAAAAGGGGTTAAATAAATTTTTCAAGAAGTATTCCGGAAGAACAGATCACCCGCCACACGGCTATCTGGACTACAATTTTTTCCTGAATGATCATTATATCGAATCAATACGATTCAATTTCAACTATCTCAATGAAAAATTTACAAAAAAACAGAAGGCAAACGAAAATCTCTGTCACCTTAACAATTCAATAGAATCATTAGTCTACTTTTTTATTTTGGAACTCTCCTCCAAATATGAAGTCGCGGTAATGTATGACAGGCTTTTTGATTTGGGAGCAGCTAATACAGGACTAAAGACTTTCTTTGAATCGAATTCCATGGAGGATCTAAGAAACATTATTCCCGCAAACAGCAAATATTTTTTTGTTATTGAGTTATACAGATCACTACTCAAAATGACAAGCGATTTCGAGAACACCCGGCATTATTACACCGCCAGAAATATTATATTCAGGAATAAAGACCATTTTTCAAAAGACGAGAATCACTTTTTTTTCCTCAGCTTCATTTCATACTTGATCAGAAAATCCGGAAACAACACGACAGGAAAAAAATTTCAAGGAGAGCTTTTTGACATTTACAAAATACTGCTTGATAAACAGTACTATATGAATTCCCACACAAATCTTCTTACGCAGATAATGTACAGGAATATCCTGTTTCATGGGCTAAAACTTCAAGAGTTTGAATGGGTTGCTGAATTTATAACCAAATTCACCGGCGAATTGAATCCCAAGATCGCAAAAAACATGCGGAATTATGCAAGTGCTTATCTTGCCTACTATACCAAAAAGTATGATGAATCGCTCGAGCATTTGAATAAGGTAAAAACAGATCAGTTTCAGTATAAATACGATATAAAAAACCTAACCTTGATGATTTACTATGAGCAGGGTAATATTGAAGCAATCTTATACGCAACAAAGTCTTACCGTAGCTTTGTTAAGAATGACCGTTTACTGAATAACCTCAAAAAGAAAAGATACCTGAAGTTTGTATCTTACCTGGAGGACTTGCTGTATTTTAATTTTGGTAATAAAGTTCTGGATTTAGACTATTTGTACGAGCAAATCAGCGCAAATGATGTAACTGCACATAAAGATTGGCTGCTCGAAAGAATAATGATATTAAAGGGAAATTCGAAATAGGTTATATCTTGACAAAAGTTACTTCTCAGTCCATTTAATCTCTTGCAAACAATTTTAGAATACCCCTTCTATTACTTTTGTTATTCTTTTAGTATTTAAACTTCCATCCCATTTCACTATTTTTCGTGAATTCAATTGACAACAGATGCCCACAAGCCTGAACTAATTACTATTGGTTCTTTGCAGGGCATTTGGTGCACAAAAAATAATTATTACTGTTTAGAATATGTCAGATCAAACCAAAGAATATACCGAAACACCGGAATCCAATCCGCAAATGGAATCACTCACCCGTCCAGTTGTACCGGCGCTTGACGAGGTTTTAGGCAAGCCTTTCAAAGTGCTTGATGATGGTTTCATACGCGTAATAGATTACATGGGCTCGGATGAATCGATCGTTCAGGCTGCGCGTGTATCATACGGCAAGGGTACCAAAAAAGTGCATGAAGACCGCGGCCTCATACGCTATCTCATGCGCCACCACCACACCACGCCGTTTGAAATGTGTGAGATAAAATTCCATGTACGTGTGCCAATGGATTGCTGGCGGCAGTGGATACGCCACCGCATGGCAAATGTGAACGAGTATTCAACACGCTACAGTGTTGCCATTGATTCCGCTCAAACAACCAGTGAAGCAGAGTGGCGTTTACAGGCTTCGGGCAACCGACAAGGCTCAGGCGGAGTTGCAGGCGAGAGCGAAGGCAAAGCGCTCACCGAAAAAGAGCGTTACCTGCAGTCACTTGCACGGGAAATATATGACGAACGCCTTAAGATGGGTATTGCAAGGGAACAGGCGAGGAAAGATCTGCCGCTCTCTACATACACCGAAGCATACTGGAAGGTTGACCTCCATAACCTGTTGCACTTCTTATACCTGCGTATGGATTCACATGCTCAGTACGAGATACGCCGCTATGCTGAAATTATGGGGCATGAAATCGTTGCTAAATGGTGCCCGGCAGTGTGGGAGGCATTTATGGATTACAGGGTAAACTCCAGCAGCCTCACAAGACTTGAAACCGAAGTGCTTGCGGCGCTTACAAAGGGTGATAAAGAGCAGGCTGTTGAGCTTGCTAAATCGTTTAACTGGCTTGATAAAACAACCGGCGAACCGAAAAAGAACCGCGAACGCGCTGAGTTTGAAGATAAGCTCTCCGGCCTTGGCATTAAGGCTCCCTGGTAATCATAAGTCGTAGCATGATAACACCACACTAATAAAAGGCGTATTCATAAATTTAATGGTCATTAAATAAAGAGAACTATGGTTCTCTTTATTTTATTACAAGAAGCAGTTTACCGACTGGCAAGCCTTACGGCTACAAAAAAATACACAAAAAAGTAATATCCGGCCTATGCAAAACAGCCGAATAAGAACTCTGAGAACGTTTTCAATCATTATACGACCTGTAGAGACGATGCGGTGCATCGTCTCATAACCCGCAAAGTGCATAAATCTTGAAACGACCCGCCCGAGCTTTCGGCTTCGGAAACCAGCATACCGTCAGGCAAGCCTGACGGCTACAAAAACATTCCATGACTGATAATTATCGTGTGGGCGGCACTGCTTGCCTGCCGCTGTTTTCCATCAGGCAGTTCTACCAGCCGCCGTTTAACATCTGAAGCGTGTATTGAAACGCGGAATAGTCTATCTTAATATATCCCCTGAACGGATTATCAAGCATAACTATCATATAAAGTATCAGTGTATTAAGTATTGTAAGGGCTGAAGTCATCACAAACTGGTGTACGATATTTTTGGCAAAGAAAAAATATGTATAAACTATCGTCATAACTCCGCCAAACAGCAGCACTGTCCATATTATCCCCGGTATATTATTTGTACTTTCAAATATCCTCGTTCTTCTCCGCTCGCCTGCATCATTTAAATGCTTCAGCGTTTCCTGGTATGCAATTTCATTTGTAAGCTTGGTGCGATCGATGGTTGTAAAAAATGTCCAGATCCTATTAAAGCTCTCTCTAGCCTTTACGCTTGGCTCGCCGTTCTCAAGATTTTTCCATTCATCATTCATAACATCGTTTATATAAGCTATCAATAACGGATTTACCTGCAGCCTGTACTCTTCCGGCAGCGCTTTGGAGTTATGGTAGATATCAGAAAGCTCAATTGACTCCTGGTCAACATTTTTTTTCGAGTCATCATATTCTCCCCAGGTTGCAAACACTACAAACGCCACAAGCACAGCGTATATAAGCCCGAAAGCATTGAATATAAGTCCGCCAACTTCATGATTTCCCTTCAGAACATCCTCGGGGAAACGCTTTCGAACCATTTTGAGGCTTACATAGGAAATGAGCATCATTACCGCGCAAAGCAGGAAGATAGAGATCACCGGGTGCATATTAAGTAGTATATTCATACACAAAAATATATGTTAATTAAATGTTAAACAAGCAGATTTTAGCGATAACAGCGTCATTGGTTTGACCGGCTATTTAGTCCCGTGCTATTTCGTTATTTATAATGCCTTAGCCCTCTTACTGAATATCTGCATTTAATATTCAAACATTTTCCTTTAACTTACTCCTCTTAAACAAAAATACAATTTATTGTCATTCCTAGATAAAATATCCATACAAGGCGCGAGGGTTCATAATCTTAAAAACATTGATCTTGATATACCCCGCGATCAATTCGTAGTAATAACAGGCATTTCGGGTTCGGGCAAATCCTCACTCGCTTTTGATACCATTTACGCAGAGGGCCAGCGCCGCTTTGTGGAAACACTTTCCGCATATGCGCGGCAGTTCATCGGCGGCATCGAAAGGCCTGATGTTGATAAGATCGAAGGTCTATCGCCGTCGATTTCTATTGAGCAGAAAACCATCAGCCACAATCCACGCTCAACAGTTGGAACAGTTACCGAAATTTACGATTTCCTCAGGCTGCTGTTTGCCAAATGCGGAACGCAGCATTGCACCAACTGCGGTCAGCCCGTGCAAAGGCAAACCATTCAGCAGATAATTAACCATATCAGGGAAAACCTTGATACCAAGAGGATAAATATTCTCGCCCCGGTAGTAAAGGGAAGAAAAGGACATTACAGGGAGCTTTTTGAGCAGATCGAAAAAGACGGCTTCACAAAAGTACGGGTCGATAAGCAGATAAAAGAAATAACCCCTAAGATGAAGCTCGACCGCTATAAGATACATGATATTGAGATAGTTGTAGATCGTATCATGGTAACAAAAGCAACATCGCTCAGGCTCACTGATTCTATCGAAACTGCTCTGCGCTTCGGCGGCGGTATTGTTATTGTAACCGAGTCTGATAGCGACGGTTCAAAAGACCTGCTCTTCAGCGAAAAGCTTGCATGCCCTACCTGCGGAATAGGCTTTGATGAACCCGCGCCCAATTCATTTTCATTCAACTCTCCTTATGGCTGGTGTCCTGATTGCCTTGGGCTTGGCGCACGCAAAGAGCTTGATGACAGGCTGCTTATCACAGATTACGACCTCACAATTTCCGAAGGCGCAATTGCGCCGCTTGGCAAGCCGCGCACAAACTGGACATTCACTGTACTTAAACAGCTTATAGAATCATGGGGATTTGACTTCGATACCCCGATGAAAAAATTCTCCAAAGAACAAATGGAGATCATACTAAACGGCGATAAGGAAAAGCGCGATTACAAGTATGTTGATTCCCGCGGGATACAAAGGGAGTATTCCCATAAATTCCAGGGAGTGAAAAAGATAATACTCGATTATTACCGCAACCAGACATCAGAGTATATTTCAAATTGGGCAGAAAGCTTCATGACCTCCAATACCTGCGATACCTGCAAGGGCGGCAAGCTGAAGCAATCAAGCCTGGCAGTGCTGGTTGATTCCACCGAAGGCAAAAAGAATATTTTTGATATATCGCTGCTTTCCATCAAAAAAGCACGCAGCTTTTTTGATACGCTTGTTCTGAATGAAAGACAGCTGATAATTGCTACGCAGATACTGAAAGAAATTAAGATGAGGCTCGAGTTCATGCTGAACGTGGGGCTTGACTATCTTTCGCTCGATAGGAATGCCCGTACACTTTCCGGCGGCGAGGGCCAGCGGATAAAACTTGCAACCCAGATCGGCTCACAGCTTCGCGGCGTGCTGTATATACTTGATGAGCCAAGTATCGGGCTTCATCAGCGCGATAATGAATTGCTGATCAAATCACTGAAAAACCTCAGGGATATTGGCAATACCGTTATTGTTGTTGAGCATGATAAACAAATGATGGAAGAAGCTGATTTCCTTGTTGATCTTGGTCCCGGCGCCGGCGAGCATGGCGGTAAAATTGTGGCTTACGGCAAGCCATCATCGCTGAACGGCAGTTCAACTACATCACTATATCTCTCGGGCAAAAAAAACATTGAAGTGCCGGCAAAACGGCGTATCGGCAACGGCCAAAGCCTGAAGCTAAAAGGCGCATCGGGCAATAACCTGAAAAAAGTCGATCTCGAAATTCCCCTAGGTAAGTTCATCTGTATAACAGGTGTAAGCGGCTCGGGTAAGTCATCGATCATAAACGAAACGTTGTACAGGGTGCTCTCGCGTAAATTTTTCAAAACGCCGGAACCGCCCCTGCCTTATGATACAATTGAAGGCTTAAAAAATGTTAACAAGGTTATCGAAGTTGACCAGTCACCTATTGGCAGAACGCCGAGGAGCAATCCCGCAACTTACACGGGACTCTTCACATTCATCCGCGATCTGTTCGCAACGCTGCCGGAGGCAAAGATACGCGGGTACAAAGTAGGGCGATTCAGCTTTAACGTTAAAGGCGGCAGGTGCGAAGCATGCGAAGGCGGCGGACTCAAGAAGATCGAAATGAATTTTCTGCCTGATGTGTATGTTACATGCGACGTTTGCCGCGGCAAGCGTTACAACCGCGAAACACTGGAAGTGCGTTACAAAGGTAAAAATATTTCAGATGTGCTTGAAATGACAGTTGAAGAAGCTGTAGCGTTTTTTGAGGCGATCCCTTCCTTAAGGCGCAAGCTGCAGACCCTGTTCGATGTGGGTTTGGGTTACATCAGGCTGGGACAATCAGCCGTAACGCTTTCAGGCGGCGAAGCGCAGCGCGTAAAGCTCTCGACCGAGCTTTCAAAAATCCAGACAGGCAAAACCATCTACATTCTTGATGAGCCTACAACGGGTCTTCACTTTGAAGATATAAGCATGCTGCTGAAGGTATTAAACCAATTGGTTGATAAGGGCAATTCGGTGATAGTTATTGAACATAACCTTGATGTAATAAAAACTGCGGATTGGATCATAGATCTCGGACCCGAAGGCGGCGAAGCCGGCGGAAGGATCATAGCAGAAGGTACACCGGAAGATATAGTTAAAAAATTTATAAAGGTATCCGAGACTGCGAAATATCTCAAACCCGAGTTGAAATAGTATTTACTCAGATCATCTTCTCAAGTTGTCTTTCTTCACTTAACCAGCTCCTCCATCATACCAACTATTCTCTTCGCATCAAGATCAACTATACATTTGAAATGGCCGAGCGGACATTTATCCCTGCCGTGATCTGTACACGGGCGGCACTCGAGTCTGTCATTTTCCGCAATGGCATTTTTTGCTGTGAGCGGATAGAAACCGAATGAAATATCCGTTGAACCGTATATAAGCACTACCGGCTTGCTGCTTGCGGCAGCAAGATGCTGCGCTGCGGAATCGGCTGTTATCACCGCTCTCGATCTGCACATCACTTCGTATGATTCCAGCGGCGCGGTTTTGCCGCATAGATTTATGAGTTCTTCATCTTTTATTACCGATTCCAGTTCGCTGCAATAGCCGGTATCGTTTTTACCGCCCAAAAGGGCTATACTATAGCCGGCGTTCAGCAATCCGCGCGCTATCTCCGCCGATTTCTCTAAGGTCAATTGTTTGGTGTACCATTTAGAGCATGGCGCAAATGATACAAGGTTTGCGCGGTTCACAAGATGCCTTACTTTTTCCTTCTGTTCCGCGGAGGGATAAAGATCCGGCTTCATCGATACTTTTGATTCATCATACTCCAGCCCGGGTACAAGTTTCACAAGCTCAAGGTTGCGGTAGATTTCGTGCCTATCCTTAACATATTCCGCTTTTGCAGTCAACAGGAATGCCAGCGAGTTCTGCCGGAAGCCTATCCTTGACTTCGCTTCGCTCCAATACGAAAGCAGCGCGCTGCGTGTAAACCTGTGCGGCGTGATAACAACATCATACTCCTCTTCCCTTACTTCAGATAGGGCCTCAATGAATTTATCCAGCTTATCGCCGCCCTTTTTATCATACTGTATTACTTTGTTTATAGCGGGGTGTTTTTCCAAAACCTCTGCAGTAGCGGGAATGACAAGCATATCAACCTGTGCGTCGGGCAGATGGTTCTTCAGTGTCTGCGCCATTGGCAGGGCAAGTATCACATCACCCAGGAAGGCTGTTTGTATTATTAATATTTTTCTATTTTTCAAAGCAGAATTGATTCATACTATATGTTTAAATCTTTTGTGAAACCAAAGCCAGTGATCGGGCCTTGCTTTGATATACTCAACCAGCAGGTTAACGTGCTCCTGGGTTAGCGCCTTCACATTTTCTTCCGAAGGCTCTTCGTATTTGGAAATATCTATTTCATGAAACCTCAGCCGGTAAGTTCCATCTGCGTTTCGCACTGAGACCGCGAACAAAACACTTGCGCGGGTTTTGAGTGCAATACGCGCTGTACCTTCAAATGTTGGAACATCTTTAATGAAAAAATCTACCTTAACGTTTTCCTTTGGTGCTGATTGATCGCCCAGCATTGCAACCACCTCCCCGGCTTTTAAGGCGGTAAGTATGGCGCGCAGGGAATTCCTCATATCTATCATTTTGTTACCGGCAGCAGTTCTTATCCTGTTAATGCCTTCGTTTACCCTTTTGTTTGTCTGCTCTTTAACAACAACGTTGATACCAATGCCCGTTAACACATTCGTACCGAAAGCAGTCAGTTCCCAATTGCCGAAGTGTCCGCTTATCACAATAACACCTTTGCCTTCTTTGATCTTCTGGAGATACAGCTCTTCGTTGCTGAATTGCAGGAGTTTTTTCATTTCCGGCGTGCTCATACTGCGCAGATAAAAGAACTCGGCGATCACGGTGAGCACGAAGATGGTGGTCCACACCGGGCCGAAGGCCCAGTCCGGCGGCTTCCACGACGGCTTCTTCAAGGCGTCGTACCACGGGCCGATCTCGGTCAATACCGCACCGGCAATGGCGACGACGATGGCAGCCGCGCCGGTCACGCCGAGCGGCCAGAGGAATTCGGGTGTCACGTTCATGTCGGGCGCACGATACCAAGAAGATGCGCCATGTCCTTCAGGAAAATCTTGACGTGGGCCATGGGGCCCTTCCGCACCAGTTTCTTCTCGGTGTAGGATTCCCAGGTCAGGCGCTGCACGTCCTTGTCCTCGCACATCTTGACGAAGCTCTCGCGGCGCTTGTCGCTGGCGTACCAGAAATACTGCATGATGCCGAGGATGAAGAAGATGCGGCCATGCTCCTTCATGAAGCGCTTGCGTGCCGTCGCCAGCTGGCGCGCATCGCCGGTCTTCAGGAAGGCGATGGCGGCGTCCGCCGCCAGCCTGCCGCCCAGCATGGCATAATAGATCCCCTCGCCCGAGGCCGGCGCCACGACGCCAGCGGCATCGCCCGCCAGCACCACGTCGCGGCCGTTGTCCCAGCGCTTCAGGGGTTTGAGCGGAATGGGAGCACCCTCGCGGCGGATGGTCTGGCCGTCGAAGCCCATCTGCCGGCGCAGATCGGCGACGGCACCCT
>JACSRQ010000206.1 GCA_014879675.1 Ignavibacteria bacterium | reverse complement strand
AGCAGAATTCTCCTTTGATCTGTTAGTTTTCCTGATATATTTGTAAGCTAAATTTAAGATATTATTAGCGGCAGCTTCAGCTTAAAAAGAATCCAATGTGATTTCATATTCTCATAAATGTAAAATGAAAATGCACAAATGAAAATCAATTTAACTGAAGTATATTTTTCTTTTGGTACAAAAGATGTATGAGGAACTTTTTTAGGAAGATCCGGGAGGTATTGAGCCGAAATGATATTGTCAATAAAAGGCCGGGTTCATTGCTGTTTCTGCTTGTTCAGGGAGAAAATGTCCGGCACAATTTATTTTTGAAACAGAATAACACCATGCAGATTAATAACCTTATGTTATTCAGTATAAAATAATATATCGAACACCGAAAATAAGTGCAGAAATTTTTCTATTACTGTTACCGGCCCTGTGAATATAATTCTTCATGAGCAATAATTGAAAAAACTGCTTCAATTACCCCCGGAATACCCGCTTCAACCGCGGGAGTCATACTTTCTCCGGTATCAAAATTGCATCCGGTTACCGTAATAAGGTGAATTTCGGGCATTTTGCCATAAAGCCAGTACCCCATTAAAAGAATTGAATCCAGGGTGAATTCATGTGCTGTTGCGGCTGTATCTTTAAGATCGCTTCTGTGTATCTCCCGGTGCTTTATCTCCCCGGGAATTTCTGATTCTTCTGCATCTATGAATATAACTCTATCATACCCTGTGAATTCCAGTGAATGTTCAGGCATCAGCTGGTGAATATACTTTGCGGTTGTGTTTTGCGGAAGATCAGTTTCAAGAAGCTTTTTTACCGTGTAAAACCCAAGCGCATCATCGCCGGCAAGTGAATTACCATAACCTATGATGAGTGTTTTATTCAATTTATGCAGTTATAGTAATTTTAGTTTTACTTATTTGATACCTGACTTTTATGATACCTGAACTTTTCCTATACTGCCGGAAAGGTCCAGGCAATCAATTACCCCCAATAGATATAACAAATATCAATTCTTAGTCAATTCATCCAAAACCCCGCCCTCACTGTTGATAAGCTGTATCTTCATAGGCATTTTACCTACGGCATGAGTGGAGCAGCTTAAGCACGGGTCATAACACCTGATAACAGCCTCAACACGGTTGGTCATGCCTTCATTAAGTTTATCATGTTTAATGAAGTGTTTTGCAGCCTGCAGTATGCCCTTGTTCATAGCCATGTTGTTATGTCCTGTAGCTATTATCATATTGGACCAGGTGATCAAGCCCTGCTCATTGATCCTGTAATGATGCATAAGCGTTCCGCGCGGCGCTTCTGATACGCCAACGCCTTCAAAATTATTCGGCTCTGCAAATGCGCGGCAGTGTGTACTTAATATATCTTCATCTTCAAGCAGCATCTTTATTTTTTCGATACCGTATAATATCTCTATAAGTCTTGCGAAGTGATAATGGAACGAGCTTAAAACCGCACCGCGCTCAAGGTCGCGGAACTCTGCCCATTCCTGATCTGCCAGCGGTGTACCGCAGCGGTCGATGATGTTCATCCTTGCAAGCGGTCCAACCCTGTAGCTTCCCTCTACCGGGCCAAGTGGTTTGTAATAAGGGAATTTCATGTAGGTCCATGGCTCAACACGCTCTTCTATATACTCATAGTACTTTTGCGGGTCAAGTTTATCGGCAATAATGTTTCCAACGCTGTCAACTATCCTGAGCTTGCCGTTATAATGCTCAAGTTCGTTGTTTTCGTTAACCAATCCCATGAACAGAGACGGGAAATTGCCGAAAGTCCGCATTTCTTCGCGGAAGTTTTCCAGTATCGGCTTCACAGTATCCAGGGTCCATGTGATCGCCTTCATTGCCTCGGGTATGGTATCAAGTATGGCCTTCCTTTGCTCTTCTGTAAGCGGAGAGCTTACGCCTCCTGCAATTACCCACGATGGATGTATCCTCTTGCCGCCCAGCAGCTCAATTATCTTCTGGCCGAATTTTCTCAGCAGTATCCCGTTCCTCGCAAGATCCGGGTTGCTTTTTACAAGGCCGGCAAGGTTTCTATCTTCAATAGGCGAATCAAGCCCAAGAACAATATCAGGCGATGAAAGATAGAAGAAGCTTAAGGCATGTGATTGTATTATCTGCGAGAGGTTCATTATCCTTCTCAGCTTCTCGGCAGTTTTGGGAACGCGCACTGCGAGAATATCATCGCATGCCTTTGCGCCGGCAACCAGGTGGCTTACCGGGCAAATGCCGCATGTTCTTGCCATCAGCGAGGGCATTTCATAAAACGGCCTGCCTTCGCAAAATTTTTCAAATCCGCGGAACTGCGTTACATGAAACCTCGCCTCGCTTACCTTACCTTCATCATCAAGATGAATTGTTATTCTGGAGTGGCCTTCTATTCTTGTAATAGGATCTATTGTAATTGTTCTTGACATTTTCGTGTATATTTATACTTTCAGTTTCTAAATTTAAAAGACATTCTTCCGCAGAAGTTATTTTCCAAGCCTTGATACTTTTGTCAGGTCGGGCATTCTTCCTTCAAGCAATTCAGTCAGCAGGAAGTATATCGCATCCGCCGGCGGCGGGCATCCCTGCAGGAAAAGATCAACCTTCACAAAGTTATGCACCGGGCGTGAATATTCGAGAAGCTCGGGGATAACTTCATTGGGGATAATATCTTTTGTTACTGCCGTATCAACATAAGCGTGTTTCATAATTGCATCCACGCCAAACGGATTGCGCATAGAAGGAACATTCGCAGTAACCGCGCAATCGCCCAGCGATACCAGTATTTTTGTTCTTTCGCGGACCTTTTTGATCTTCTCAAGATCTTCCTTACTGCTTACAGCGCCTTCAACAAGTGTAACATCAACCATCTCAGGGAATTCCTTGTTATCCACAAGAGGTGAATATACCAGGTCAACTTTTTCAAGCAGATCGATTATTCTTTCATCCATATCCAAAAAGGACATGTGACAGCCCGAACAGCCATCAAGCCATATTGTTGCAGCCTTAACTTTGCTCATTTTTCACCTCTCTCATAGTTGTCAGATAAGGAAGGAACTTCAGCTTATCTTTTTTGTAAGAAAACGATTTATCTACAGCGTTTTTATATTTTTCAACAAGCGCGCCTGTTGGACAAACTGCCACGCACTTTCCGCAGCTTGTGCATGATTCACTTTCACCCCACGGCTTGTTTAAGTCTGTTATTACCATCGATTCAATTCCCCTGCCCATAATATCCCAGGTGTGTGCACCTTCGATCTCATCGCATACTCTTACGCAGCGTGTGCATAAGATGCAGCGGTTGTTATCAAGCACAAATCTTTCATGTGACGCGTCAACTTCGAGTTTGGGGAAAAGATACGGGTAATGCACATGTGTCATACCCAGCCGCTGCGCAAGATTCTGCAGCTCGCAAATACCGTTTGATACGCAAACCGAACAGATATGGTTTCTTTCAGAAAATAACAGCTCGAGTATTTTTACCCTGTAATTTTTCAGCTTATCACTTGAAGTAACAACTTCCATATTATCCTGAACTTTGGTAACACAGGCAGGCAGAAGCTTGTTGCTGCCTCTAACCTCAACCAGGCAAAGCCTGCATGCGCCTATTTCCGTAAGCCCGTCGAGGTAACATAATGTCGGGATCTCGATGTTGTTTTCCCTGCAAACCTCTATAATAGTCTGATCTTCGGTTCCGCTTACATCTTTTCCGTCGATAACAAACGTCTTAACTTTTTTCCCTGCTGCCGCTAATGCTGCCATTATGCCATCACCTCTTCTTTCTGTTTGCGTTCACCCTTATGGATCTTGCAGACTCCGGCAGGACATCTTTTTTCTATTATATGCGCAACATACTCATCCCTGAAATACTGGATAGTACTCAGCACCGGGTTAGGCGCTGCCTGACCCAGGCCGCATAAACTGGTATTTTTAACAAGGTCACAAAGGTCGTCAAGCTCATCAAGATCTTCCATTGTACCTTCACCTTTTGTAATGCGGTCAAGGATGCTGTAAAGCTGAACTGTACCAACCCTGCATGGCACACATTTGCCGCATGATTCATCCTTTGTGAAATCAAGGAAATACTTGGCAACATCAACCATACATGAAGTTTCATCCATTATGATCATGCCGCCCGAACCCATTATTGAGCCGAGTGCGCCAAGTGACTCGTAATCTATCGGGTGGTCAAGGAATTGTTCGGGAATACATCCGCCGGAAGGTCCGCCGGTTTGTACAGCTTTGAATTTTTTTCCATCCGGAATTCCGCCGCCAATATCATAAATAACATCGCGAAGCTTAGTACCCATAGGTACTTCTATAAGCCCCGTGTTATTGATCTTGCCTGCAAGCGCAAATACTTTAGTGCCTTTGCTCTTTTCCGTTCCAATAGCAGCATACCACTCGCCGCCATGACGCATAATAGGAGCAATATTGGCAAAGGTTTCAACATTATTGATAAGGGTAGGCGAACCCCACAATCCCACCTGCGCAGGATATGGCGGCCTTGGCCTTGGTTGCCCGCGCCTGCCTTCGATAGATGCAATGAGCGCAGTTTCTTCACCGCAAACAAATGCTCCGGCGCCGATCCTGATCTCAACAGCAAATGAAAATGTAGTGCCAAAAATATTTTTACCAAGCACGCCAGCGCGCTCTGCCTGTTTAATGGCATTTTTGAGCCGTTTGATCGCAAGCGGGTATTCAGCCCGAACGTAAACAAAACCTTCGGTAGCGCCTACTGCAAATGCGGCAATTGCCATACCTTCAAGTACCCTGTGCGGGTCGCCTTCGAGTACACTTCTATCCATAAATGCACCCGGGTCGCCTTCATCAGCATTACATATAACATACTTGCCCACATTACCTGTTTTTGCAACAGTATTCCATTTTAATCCGGTTGGGTAACCGGCTCCGCCTCTTCCTCTTAATCCGCTTAAAGTAACCTCATCAATAACTTCCTGTGGTGTCAGTTCAAGCACTTCGTTCAGCGCAAGGTATCCATCGCGCAGAATATAATCCTGTATCTTTTCCGGATCTACCTGACCGCTGTTTTCGAGCACAATTTTCTGCTGCCTTGTAAAGAACGGGTCTGTTTCTTTGGAAACTCCTTCGGCTGCCCTTGCAATTATTCTGCCGGCATCCGTTGGTTTTACTTCCTGGTAAACTTTTCCGTCTGTATCAACAGTAACCAGCGGGCCTTTACTGCAAAGCCCGAGGCATCCAACCGGTTTTACCCAGCACTCTTCTTCAAGTCCGGCTTCGGTAATTTTCTTTTTCAGCTCTTCGGCAACCGCATCACTTTTCAGCGAAAGACATCCCGCTGCAGAACACACTTTTATCGCATGTTTTCCGGGTTTATCTCTATCTCTTAGCTTTTCAGCATATTCAAGTAATTCT
Organism: Ignavibacteria bacterium; assembly: GCA_014879675.1. Taxonomy (GTDB): domain Bacteria; phylum Bacteroidota; class Ignavibacteria; order Tepidaquicellales; family OLB5; genus OLB5. The sequence goes on along the minus strand of JACSRQ010000206.1, from coordinate 6,069 downwards.
TCAATTAGCATAAGCGAGCCTCCTTAATGTTTCAACTGTTTCCCTGGTGGAAACGTTTCCGTGTACTTCTCCATCTATCACAACAGCCGGGGCAATACCGCATGCTCCCAGGCATCTTGCAGATAGCAGCGAAACCTGACCGTCTTCGGTGGTTTTACCCATCCCGATCTTAAACTCTTTTTTGATCTCTTCGGCAATTTCGTTTGTGCCTTTAATATAACAGGCAGTACCAAGGCATACAACACAGGTATGTTTGCCCTGCGGCTTTAAGTTAAAGAAATTGTAAAAAGTTGCAACTCCGAACACCGAGCTGAGCGGTACTTTTAGGGCAAACGCAACGAATTTCAGAGATATTTCATCAAGATAGCCAAATGTTTCCTGTACTGTATGCATTGTTTCTATCAGGCAGTTAGGCTGGTATCCATGACGTTTCATAGTAGCATTTATCAGCTTCCAGCGGTTATCATCTGATGGCAGGATTATTTTCTTAATTAACATGATTATTTATTTTTATGAACAGCGTAATATTGAAATATAGTTTAAAATGTAAAATGACGAATTTTGAATTCAAAAGAAATTGTGTTTTTCCGGTGCAATAGTTATTTCTTCCAGTATTTTTCTGGCGGCGTTCAAACAGGAGACCTCAACTTCATCGGTAATTTCAACCCCATGTGCAAAGTTTTTTCCTTCAATTGCGTAAACAATAAGCCGCTTGGGCAGGCTGCCTAACTGGCGCGAAAGTTCAACTGCTTCCGCAACACTGAAATTATGCGAAGAATAATGAAAGTAATCCTGTTGTAACGGTGTATTTGCAGCGTCAATCCTGGTTAGTTTGCCGGTATTTCCGAAGTTACGTGATGCATCAGCAAGAAAAACCAGTTCATAGTCTTCCCATTCCTGCATTAGCTCGGTACCTTCACCGGAGAGCTTTTTAATATCTATTACAGCTTTCAAAGGTGCGCTCTTTAACGCGTCATCAATAAGGTCACATACGAGCAAGCCTGCCCTGTCATCACTTCTAAAGCTGTTGCCTATTCCCGCAACAAGGATCTTCTTCGTTTTCACTTTCAAATACCACTTTCAGCCTGATATATTCACTCAATTCAGAGTTCCGGTCAATCATCTTCCGGGTGAACTAATAAAAACTGTTCTTACTCCCGCTCAATATGCAGAGTAAGAAAATGAGTTGCGCACGAAATGCAGGGGTCATAATTCCTTACTGCCTGTTCGCACTTCCATACCATTTCCTTTTCGGTCAGATTGATAACTGTTGGCAGGAAATTTCTCAGGTCAGATTCAATTGTTTTTTGGTTCTGCGAAGTTGGCGGAACAATTTTTGCATCTTCTATCAAACCTTCCGAATTCACGCGATACCTGTGATAGATCATTCCTCTTGGCGCTTCGGTGCAGGCGTAACCTGTAGCTTCCGAAGGCTCAATTTCAACCGATGGACTATCCGGCATTCTGTAACTATCAATGATCCTCAATGCCTCTTCACACGAGTACAGCGTCTCGATACCTCTTACAACAATACTTTTGAACGGATTATACACTTCTTTTCCAAGCCCAATTTCTGAAGCGATCTCTTTGCACAGTGGTGTAAGTTTATCGTAGTTCAGATTGTACCTGGCAATAGGGCCAACAAGATAGTTATCTCTTTCCCTGATCCTGGAGTGCAGCGCATGTGAATGCTCAACATGTTCTTCCCTGAAGTGGAAATCATACTGCTCCGGCGAGATATCAATACCTTTAGTTGACATGATCCTGCCTTCGTTAAACGGGTATTCATCGGGATGAACAACCGAAACACACTCATAATCCTGGAAAAATTCAGGGAACTCAAGCGAAGCGGCAAACTTCGCCGTATCTATTGCCGCATCCCTTGCCCAGCAAATATCATCATACATTTTCATCAGTTCGTTTCTGGTGGGTACTTTATAAAATCCGCCCACTTTAACATTGATGGGATGTATCTCTCTTCCCCCAACCATGTTCATGATATCATTGCCGATCTTTTTCAGCCTTAAAGCTTTTTTAACAACCTCAGGGTGATCTTTAGCCATGTGAACAACATCATCGTATCCCAGGAAATCAGGAGCATGCAGCATATAAAGATGAAGGGTATGACTTTCGATCCACTCGCCGCAATAAAGCAGCCTTCTTAACTCTCTTATTTCATTCGGGATAACCGCTCCAAAAGCATTTTCCATTGCATGAACAGCGCTCATCTGGTAGGCAACCGGGCATATTCCGCATATCCTTGCGGTAATATCGGGAGCTTCATAATATGGCCTTCCTCTCAAAAACGCCTCAAAAAAACGGGGCGGCTCAAATATCTGCAGCTGAACATCGGCAACTTCATCATTTTTGATCTTCAGATACAGCGCACCTTCTCCTTCAACACGTGCAAGATAATCTACTTTTATAGTTTTATTTTTCATTAGCTTCACTTTCTTTCCTAAAGGCTTCCGCGTAACAATTGTAGTTGCGGAAAATGTTCATTATATCAAATTTGCCGTAACCCATTTGTCTGAACTGGGATGCAAGAGTTGACGTATTCGGGGAATCCATCGGGCCGTAGCATCCGAAGCATCCCCTGTTATATGAAGGACACAAAGCGTTGCACCCTGAATGAGTAACCGGCCCAAGACACATTTGATTATGTGCTACCATTACACAAACATTTCCTTTGAGCTTACAATCAATGCACACACTGTAAGAGGGAATATTGGGCTTTCTCCTGTTGAGGAACGCATTAAGAACTTCGATAAGCTGGTACTTGTTGATCGGGCATCCGCGGAGCTCATAATCAACATGCACAAAAGCGCTTATAGGCATCGATCTATCGAGTGTTGAAATATATTCGGGTGAAGCATATACAATTTTCGTAAATTCCCTTGTATCTTTCCAGTTCCTTAAAGCCTGTATTCCGCCGGCTGTTGCGCATGCTCCAATTGCGATCAGCGCTTTGCACTCTTTCCTTATCTGCCGGATCTCTTCAACATTTCTTGGTGTCGTGATACTGCCTTCAACCAGCCCGATATCATATGGTCCGTGCATCATTCTGCTGGATGCTTCAGGAAAATATGCCATATCCACTCCGGCCAGTACATCCAGAAGTTCATCTTCGGCATCAAGCAGCGATAGCTGGCAGCCATCGCAGGATGACATCTTGAAAACTGCAAGTTTGGGTTTTTTATTTACCATTTTTTCTATAACTCCTTAATCTCAAAAATATCGGTTACTTTGCTGAAACTGAACACCGGTCCATCTTTGCATACGAAGCTTGGCCCATATTGGCAATGGCCGCAAAAACCAAGAGCACATTTCATATTTCTTTCAAGCGATACGAATATCTCTTTTTCATCCATTCCGTGCTTAATAAGCTCATCAACCGCGTATTTCATCATAATTTCCGGGCCGCATACCATTGCCCTGGTTTTTTCAGGCAGAAGCTTAACATAATTCATAAGTGCTGTAACAACCCCGATATGCCCGCGCCATGAACTATCTGCCCTATCAACTGTAACTTCAAGCTGAATATCATATTTCTTTTTCCAGGTTTCCAGTTCCACGGTATAAAGAATATCTCTTGGCGTTCTTGCCCCGTAATAAAGGGTTATCTTGCCATAATGTTTTCTGTGTTTAAGAATATGGTAAATTGCCGGCCTTAGAGGAGCCAAACCAATTCCGCCAACAATGATACAAATGTCCTTTCCTTTGGCATCTTCAAGCGGCCAGCTTGTACCAAAAGGCCCGCGAAGACCCAGGATATCTCCCCTTTTAAGCTTTGAAAGTTCATTGGTAACATATCCGACTTTATGGATAGTATGAAGCAGCGAGGTTTTTTTTGAAGAATCCGAACTGATAGATATCGCAGATTCACCTACACCAAAAGCATAAAGCATATTAAACTGTCCGGGTTTGAAGCGGAACTCTTTTCTTTCATCACCTTCATGAACAAGTTCCATTGTAAATACATCTTCAGTTTCCCAAAAGATCTTTTTAACCTTAACTGTTTCGGGTATCATCGGATCAGCTATTTTAATTGCCGATTTATTATCTGTCATCTTAGTAGAAAATTTTACACACGTTTAAATACATCCAGAAGCTGCATTCTTGTTGATTGCAGTCTTTGTTCAAGGATATGTGAAAAGCGTTTAAGCATTTCATATCCAAGTTTTGGGTCATCTTCACATTTATTTCTCAGGCACTCTCCATCAAGAGCAATTGCCCTCACTTCCTCAAGTGCATGCGCTTCAAAGTGCCATTTGTACGGGGAAACTATCCATGACCAGCCGAGAATCTGCCCGGGTCCTACGGTTAAGATCCTCAGGTTGCCTTTATCTCTGCCGTTAATTTCAAGTGCAACTTTGCCGGAACGAATGAGATAGAATTTCTCAGCTTTATCGCCTTCCTTGAACATCACTTCATCTTCAGGATAAACAACATTCGAGGCGCAGCCTGTTAGCTGCTTCAGGTAATTCTCGTCCAGGTCTTTCATGAATGGATGATTTTTCAAAATTCCCGAGAGGTCTTCCATAATTTTTCAGTTTAAATTAATGAATTTGGTTATTTAGTAATTGGCATAGGAGAATTTCTCAAATTCTCAATTTCTTTGGTAATATCAATTCCCACAGGGCACCAGGTGATACATCTTCCGCATCCAACACAGCCGGAAGTCCCGAACTGATCGATCCACGAAGCCAGTTTGTGTGTCATCCATTGCCTGTATCTGGCTTTCCCGGATGTTCTGAAGTTGCCGCCCGTTACTTTTGAATAATCCAGGTTAAAACATGAATCCCATCTGCGCCATCTTTCAGTATTATTTCCGCTGAGGTCTGTTGTATCTTCCATGTTTGAACAGAAACAGGTAGGGCAAACCATTGTACAGTTTGAACACGAGAGGCACTTAGAGGCTATTTGTGCCCATATCGGGTGATCATGGTTACTGTATAACAATTCCTTAAGCCCGGCAGTGTTCATAGAGCGGTTCATTTTCAGTGCTGCGTTGTTTATAGCATCATCAGCTTCTTTGATCTGTACTTCACTGGCATCCATTGTTTCGAGCTGTGTCGTAATATCCGAACCCCTGGGAGAACCTTCTTCCAAAACAAAATAGTGTTCTTCATTCTTTATTACTTCTGTAAGAGAAATATCAAATCTGTTTTTCGCTTTGGGGCCTGTTTTCATTGAAACACAGAAACATGTACCGGCCGATCTTGTGCAGTTAACAGAAATGATCAGGATATTATCCCTGACTTCATTATAGTAGCTGTCCGCAAACATCCCGTTATTAAAAACCTTGTCCTGGATAAAAATTGCATTCAATTCACATGAACGAACTCCGAAGAATGCATACTTGGGTTTGCTTTCTTTGGTTGAGTTAACCGAAAAGCCTTTTCCTTCACGCTTAGCCTTCCAAAGCCTTAGTCTTTGCGGAAAGATAAATTTCTTCCATGATTGCGGTCCTACAACATAAGAGAAAAGTGATTTGTCATTTGTTTTTTTCAGCCTGTAAGAAGCTGCCTCCTGCTCATCTTCCCAGCCTTCGGGAAGATCTTTAATGCTGTCTATTTCGTCATATAAAATAACGCCATCTTTTATAACCGGACCTATTACTTTGTAGCCATCCTGCTTTAAGATACCGATTAGTTTTTCTAAATTGATTTTATCAAGTATTTTCATTTTTCAGTTTTCCATGACGGGCAATAATTGTCGAGTTCACACCACCTCGCAGGGTAAACTCTCCTTTCACTTCCATCCACTTTGGCTTTAAGATTCCAGCAAGATCTTCAAGGATCCTGTTTGTAACGTTTTCATAAAAAATGCCTTCATTACGAAACGACTGCAAGTAAAACTTTAGAGACTTAAGCTCTACACATTTTTTCGCCGGTGTGTAAGATATAGTAATTGTGCCAAAATCCGGCTGGCCTGTTTTGGGACAAACAGATGTAAATTCATTTGCTCGGTGAATTATCATATAATTTCTTGACGTAAAGGAGTTTTCAAATACTTCGATCAGCTTTGTTTTATCAGGATCTGTTTTAATGGGATTGAATTTTTTCA
>JACSRQ010000087.1 GCA_014879675.1 Ignavibacteria bacterium | reverse complement strand
ACTTTAGGACGACTGGTTGATCTCCATCCCAACAATCGTTTTCCGTGTTTTGAATATTCAACAATCACACTATCTCCCTGTTTCATATTCTCAAATTCATTTTTATCGATCGGAATTCTACCCAATCAGTATGGCAGCCCGGCTGCCGTAAAATAGAAATGCTGTTTACCCCTGTATTTTGTGCTGCCCGTTGAAGCAACGTAAGTGCTTACACAGATCTTTATTTTATTCTTAAGATCTTTGTACAAACCATATAACATAAAGTAAACTGACCACAGGAAAACAACACCAAATACAGTCACAATCCCGGTAACGGCTGAACCATAGCTCATGATATCAAGCATTGCTTTATTGCCGCTGTACTTAGGCGGCAGAAACGGTAATATAACCGAAAGAATCAGAATAATAATCCCTGCAATCCGCAATTCGCTCTTGGATTTACACATTGCCTTCTCAAGCTTTGCCAGATCTTCAAATGTGCAGGGTCTTTCTTCTTTTTGTATGCCGTTATTCATAGATATAAAAAACCTGCGGTTCTATAAAATGTTTTCAAGAGCCGCAGGGTTAAAATTTAGAATTAAAACTTCTAATTGGCTTTGAATCTCGCTATCACCAGGCCACCGTTATCATAAAAATACAGCTTATCGCCTGAGATACGGTATGAAAATACCTTTCCAAGTATTTTAAAATACTCCTGTTCAGATTTAAGTTCATCACAGGCCATTTCAGTGGAATATAAACCGCCAAAATAGAGTTTATTGGAGCTCTTTATATAAGGTCCCCCGTAAGTATTACAGGGAGCCTTGCCGTTAACATTTTGTTCAGTTCCGTCAAACTTTATTGTAACGTCTTTACCCGCCGCCGCTTCATACTTATTACCGCCGATCTCATATAATACCCACTCAGTGCCCGTAAGCGGCTTGTTATTGCTGCTGCTGCCCGAAGAGCTGCATCCCGCCGCAAAAATTACGGTAACGAGTAATAATATTATATATAATGGTCTCATAATTTTATTTTGTGAATACGGCAAGGGTTTTTCCTTTGCCGGTTAAGCTAAGCTTGCCGCCTGATACCGAATAACTATCAACGCTGCCAAGCATGGAAAAATAATCGGATTCATTCAGGTTGTCATCGCACATCATCTTTGTGGAGCCGATCTCTGAAAACGAAAGCTTGCCTGAGTTTGTAATGTAGCTGCCGAAATATTTATTGCATACTGCAGTACCGCCTATACCCTGTTTTGATCCGTCAAAGCTCAGCGTAATGGGTTTTCCGCTGTTAAGCTTAACGGCGCTGCCGTTTAATGATTCCAGTTTCCACTCGATCCCTTCGAGCTTACCCGAAGTTGTAGTTTCTTTGGTTCCCGAGCAGCCGTTTATAATTAAAACAAAAAATAAAGCTGTAAGCAAAGTGAATATATTTATTGTTTTCATGTTGGTTATATAAAATCCTGAACGCAGTGAAGGATCTCTATTTTTATCATTCAATTATAGTTCAGTTAAAATAATAATTTCTACTTGTTCTTTTTATACTTCGCAATTACCTCTTTGAGCTTTTCAATGCGGTTATCCGGACTAGGATGCGTGCTCATGAATTCCGGCTGGTTTCCGCCGCCCGATGCTTCCTTCAGTATCCGCATTACATCGATCATAGCTTCCGGGTTATATCCCGCCTGTACCATGTATTTCACGCCGTAATCATCTGATTCAAGCTCATCATCCCTGCCGTATTTCATGTTGATCATATTGCCTACAAACCTTGATATCATTCCCGGGTCGCCGGTAGCAATATCGGTTGCCTGTATCAGCCCCTGTGTTAATTCCTGCTTGGCAATATGCTCCGCGCCATGACGGTTTATCACATGACCTATTTCATGACCAAGAACTCCGGCTAACTGGTCTTCTGTTTTAAGCCTGTTAAGCAGC
>JACSRQ010000004.1 GCA_014879675.1 Ignavibacteria bacterium | reverse complement strand
GTTTTGGGCTTGAGAAGAACCAAGATTAAACCCAATTTTTATTATTGCATAAATTTACGATGGGGATTTTGCTTTATCTTACTTTGTTATTCCCTCTCTGGAAAATCCCCATTTGAGCTTCAAGTATTAAAAGGATTAAGTTAAATCGTGATGTCACGCATTCCCAAAGCGATCTTCCCCCTTTAAAAGGGGGATTATAAAATTAAATCAATTCAGTACCTTCATTTCTACCCTGCGGTTTTTAGCTGCGCCTTCCTCGATTGAGTTATCCGCTACCGGAATTGTTTCACCATAACCCATTGCGATTAGTCTTTGAGGGTCGATTCCTGAATTCACCAAATGTGCCACAACACTCTCCGCGCGTTTCTGCGAAAGGGATAGATTATAATCATCGCTGCCTTTGCTATCTGTATGCGCCGAAATTTCTATCTTAACACCCGGGTTATCGTTCAGGAATTTAACAACCCTTGCCAGCTCAACAAATGAACCCGGCTGAATTTCAGACCTGTCAAAATCGAAGTAAATATTATTCAGCACAATTGAAGTATTTTGAAGTGATTGAATGGATTGTAATACTATATCAACTGTAAGCTCGCTGAAATCGCTTTGCCCGCTCAGATCAATGCTGTTGCTCAGCGAGAAGTATCCGGTACGCTCAGCAAAGTAACTGTAATTAGTGCCATTGGGTAATGTAATGATGTATTTGCCCGTTTCAGGGTCACTTGTCAACGTGCCTGCGTTTGTATTTGCATTAATGTCATACCAAAGCAGCTTTGCATCCAGCGGATTCCCGTTCTCATCCGTAACCCTGCCCTTAATGGTAAGTACATTTCTTTCCGGCATTGCTTCCTTCGGAAGCGTAACCCGGTAAATATCATAGCCGCCTTTACCGCCATCGCGGTCGCTGGAAAAATATGCGTATTTGCCATCAGTTGAAATTTTGTAGGCTACATCATAACCCGCAGTATTTATTTCTTTGCCAAGATTTACGGGTTCGCTCCAATCGGTCCACGAGGTATCGTTAAGTCTAACAGACTTAAACACATCAAGGCTGCCCAAGCCGTAATGCCCGTCAGAAGAAAAGTATAAGGTTTTGCCATCGGGATGCAGGAATGGAGATCGCTCGGCATATGGAGTATTAACAACCGGCCCGATGTTTACGGGCTTACCCCATCCGGAGTCATTTTTAACCGATACCCATATATCAGTATTGCCTTCATACTCACCGTGGTAGAACTGGCCGCCTTTTACAAAATCGCCAACACTTCCTTTTCTATCGGAAGTGAAGAAGAATGCTTTTCCATCTGCGGTAAGGTATCCGTCACAATCCCAATACTGCGAGTTGACAGGTTTTGGGAATGGCTTAATTTCACTCCAGCCCGTTGCGGTTTTTTCGGCATAAAAATTATCGCCGCCGCCGATATGTCCTTTATAACTTCCGAAAAGCACTACAGTATTTCCATCAGCAGAAACACTGTTGATAGCGTCGTTTTCATTTGTGCTGAATGGTGAGCCCATGTTCTTCGGTTTGGTCCAGGTACCGCTGTTGAGCAGGGAGAAATAAATATCCTCACCTCCTTTTTTGCCTTCGGCAAAAGTGAAGTACATTTTGCTTCCGTCAATAGTGAGTACAGGGAAATATTCACTTTTGGAAGTATTGACCGTTTCGATATTTATTACTTCCATCCCGGTTGCTTCCGCCATGAGAAGGGATATTATCTTATCAGTCCTCGTGATATCCTCAATGAACCACTCCCTGTAATTCTGAAGTATTTTCAATGCGCCGTTCCAGTCTTTTTTTTCTATTAAAGGGGCAACAAGTCTTAGGACTGCTACAAATGCATCTTCCTGCGGCGCTGTAAGGTAAATGAATTGTTTGAGCTCTTCCTCCGTCCGAATGGTTTCAAGATCACGCTGCGCTGAAGATTTATAAGGTAA
>JACSRQ010000005.1 GCA_014879675.1 Ignavibacteria bacterium | reverse complement strand
AGCTACTGGCCCAGTAGTTCAAGAGGAAACAACCTGTATTTAAAGACTCTTTATATACAGCCTGTTTTACAAAGCATTTTAATACGCCTGATCATTTTGCGGGTGATCTACTTAAAGATTGACCCTAAAAACTATTTAAAGAACGAAAACTATTTTAAAAGCCGGCAGCCAATCAATGCACTGCTTTATAGTATGAGCTATTAAGCTCCGACTGTTTCTTTACCCTTATACTTCTCTATGATCTGCTCAGAAATTGACTTAGGCACTTCTTCATAATGCGAAGTTTCCATATTATAAAGCGCTCTGCCCTGGGTCATTGAACGCATCTGCGTTGCATAACCGAACATTTCTGAAAGCGGAACCATAGCGCGAATAACCTGCGCGTCTGCGCGCTGGGTCATACCTTCAATTTTACCTCGGCGTGAGCTTAAGTCACCCATTATATCACCCATATACTCATCCGGTGTTATAACTTCTACTTTCATTATAGGCTCAAGTATAACCGGACCCGCTTTTAAAGCTCCCGCTTTAAATGCCATTGAGCCGGCAATCTTAAACGCCATTTCTGATGAGTCAACATCATGGAATGATCCGTCAAACAGAACAGCTTTAACATCCTCAACAGGATATCCTGCAAGAACTCCGTTCTTCATTGCTTCTTCTATTCCCTGCTCAACAGGCTTAATGAATTCTTTTGGAATTGCACCGCCAACGATCTTATTTTCAAATACGAATCCTTTGCCTTTTTCATTCGGCTCAATTGTGATCCAAACATGACCAAACTGTCCTTTACCGCCTGACTGACGGACAAATTTACCTTCCTGTTCAACTTTCTTGGTAATGGTTTCTTTATAAGCAACCTGGGGTTTACCAATATTAGCTTCTACTTTGAACTCGCGCTTTAAGCGGTCAACAATAATTTCAAGATGAAGCTCACCCATACCGGCAAGAATTGTCTGGCCGGTTTCCTCATTTGTTGAAATGCGGAGAGTCGGGTCTTCATCAGCAAGCTTGCCAAGTGATTCTGAAAGCCTGTCCTGATCTGCCTTGGTTTTAGGCTCAATAGCAATTGAAATTACAGGATCAGGGAAAGTCATCCTTTCAAGTATGATAGGATCACCTTCATCACATAGTGTATCGCCTGTTTTTGTGTTCTTCAAGCCAATAGCTGCTGCAATATCACCTGCGTATACTTCTTCAATATCCTCGCGGTGGTTGGCATGCATCTGAAGTAGCCTGCCTACTCTTTCCTTTTTACCGGATACTGAGTTATATGTATATGAACCTGATTTCAATGTACCTGAATAAACCCTGAAGAATGTAAGCTTTCCTACAAACGGGTCTGTCATTATCTTGAAAGCAAGTGATGAGAACTTTTCATTATCTGCAACATTCCTTGTAATGTGGTCATCGCTGTGTACATGGTGTCCCCAAACTTCCCCTATATCCTTCGGACACGGGAGGTAATCAATAACTGAATCAAGAAGGGTCTGTACACCTTTGTTCTTGAATGATGAACCGCATAATACGGGAATTATCTTTACTTTTAAAGTTGCTTCCCTTAAAACTTTTTTAATTTCAGCCTCGGAAATCTCCTGGCCGTCTAAAAACTTATTAAGAAGAGTATCATCAACTTCACTGACTGATTCAAGAAGCTTTAAACGGTATTCATTGGCTTTTTCAACCAACGAAGCCGGTATTTCCTGTTCTTCCCAGGTCTGGCCAAGTGTATCAGCATTATAGATAAGCGCCTTCATCCTGATAAGATCGATCTGTCCGACGAAAATATCGCCCTGCCCTATCGGAAGCTGCAGTGGAACTACGTTGGCTTTTAATCTTTCTTTCATCATATCAAGCACGTGATAAAAATCAGCGCCTGTTCTGTCCATCTTGTTTACAAATGCAAGCCTCGGTACGCCGTATTTATCAGCCTGTCTCCATACGGTTTCAGACTG
>JACSRQ010000006.1 GCA_014879675.1 Ignavibacteria bacterium | reverse complement strand
TGAGCATTCTAAGGAAATTGATCTGCGTGTTGCTCAGTGTTTCTGAATCCTTAATGTATAATGGAGCATTCTGTTCAATTAACTGTGATAAAGAATTTTCCAGTATCTCATTTGTGACCTTTTTATCTGTATTTATCCAGACGATGTGAGCTAGCTGCTGCGTATAGTATGGCTGACACTGAACATTATCAACTATCATCTGAGCTTGCGTGGGCTCAATACTCTTTCCGCTGTTTTTGAATTGTGATACTATATATTCATTTAAATAGGCACTGTCAATTTTCCCAAGATACATTACGTCTCCGAATTTGTAAAAGGGCATATTTTTTCTTTCGAACAGAGTGGTCATCATATGCGTTTGGCTTCCATATAGACAGTATACAGATTCATTATGATTCTGCCATGAAGCTCTTAGCCTTTTTTGGAATAGCAGCGGCTGATCAAAATTTGCAATGTTCTGAAATTCATCAATACAAACTGCAATTTCAATGTTTTTTGCTTTGGCAATTTTTTCCGGTAGATTGAGTATATCTTCGAAATCTTCTGCTTTATCCCTTAACTCAAAGGTTATCTCAAAATCGTTGGTAATATCTATAGGAAAGGTAAGTTTCGGCGAAAGCCTTTTTAAGAAGGTCATTGCCAAATCCATCCATTCTCTCGGTTTTGAAGAAGTTTCCTGTATGACTTTTTTAGCAAAGTAGGAATAGAATTGCGTCTCATCCCGAATGTTGAAAAGATCTATCAATACTGTGTGTTTTTTCTTTTCTTTCTGGAATAGAAAAGCTGCTTTATTCACCAATGAAGATTTCCCCCATCTTCTTGGCGATATTAATATAGTATTAACTCTATCGTTGAAATTCGAAATTAATCTCTTCGTTTCAAACGCTCGGTCTGTGAAACTATTTCCCTTTGCGATTTTACCAAATATGAATGGACTTTTCATGTGCAAATATAACAATAAATATCTTACATACCAAGTGGTATGATACCACTCGGTATGATACCACTTGGTATGTCGTCTAAATGTAGTTATTCCATAGACTTAAAGGAGGTACTGGACAAATTTGTTGCCTATTTGTGCGCAAGCAAAACACGTATAAAACCCGAAATCTTAAGGTTGAGCTTAAGCCACACCAGCATTAAACCTCGTCCGAAATGCTTTTCAAAGTACAGAGCGCAGTCATCATTCCATATCCTTATCATATTGGCGCGGTCTTTTTTAATACTGGCGCCATGTTCATGTATTACAACCGAAGAGGGCAGATGTCTGATCTTAAAGCCGGCATCATAGACTTTTTTGCAAAGGTCAACATCATTAAAAAACATTCTGAAGCGCTCATCCATATTGCCGGTCTTATCCAGCAGGTCGCTGCGTATCATAAACGCCGCCGCCATTGGCTGCTCGATATCCTGCTCCGCACTGTAATCCATATACTTTGCCTTCCAGCTTCCGAACAGCTTCGAACCCGGGAAAATATATGCAAGGAGGCTGAATTCACAAAACATCCGCCAATAGGTGGGAAAATTCCTGACTGAGAATTGACGCGTTCCATCCGGATTCAGCATCAACGGTGCGCATGCGCCGTAAGCGGGATTCCCATCCAAAAACTCCTTCATTAGCCTGATACTTTCTTCTTTTATTATCGTATCCGGATTCAACAGCAGCACATATTTGCTTTTTGATAATTCAATCCCCTGGTTTACAGCTTTTGTATAGCCTAAGTTGCCGGAATTCTGCACGGTTGTGAGCTTAGGGAAACTTATCTTGTTTATGAGAGCAAAGGAGTCATCAGCGGAATTGTTATCAATAATAATAAGCTCCGCGGCTAACCCGTGCAAAGCTTTAATTACGGATTTCACGCAGTTAGCGATCTCGTCGTCGCTGTTCCATGTTACTATTATTACCGAAATATCTCTCATTTATGATACTAACTTAATCTAAAAAGTGAAATAATGAAATA
>JACSRQ010000205.1 GCA_014879675.1 Ignavibacteria bacterium | reverse complement strand
TAAAAAGCAATTTTAAAAAATAATCTTAAATAATTATTTGAGGCTTTCTATTTAACATAAAAGGAGGGGGACTATCGCTTAAGAAGATGATAGCAGAAATTTAAAAAGAGCAAATAAAAAAGCCCGGCTAATGCCGGGCTTTTGAAAGGTAAAGAAATTAAACAAATTCTATTCCAATACGTGAATATTTTTTGCTGCGCAGATATCTTTCAGCTCTTCTGGCCATATTGTTACGCTTACTTCGCCAAGGTGAGCTTTTCTGAGCAGAAGCATCTGGGTCCTTGATTGACCGATACCGCCGCCAACGCTTAAAGGAAGCTCATTGTTAAGAATTGCGCTATGGTACGGTGTTGATACCAGGTCGAGCTGGTTCGAAAGCTCAAGCTGTGTTTTTAAGGTCTCAGCGTTTACCCTGATACCCATTGATGAAAGCTCATGTCTGCGTTTTGTCAAATGGTTCCAAACAAGTATATCACCGTTTATTCCATGATATGTTTCGCCGTCTTTTGTAATTGTCGGGGTTACCCAGTCATCATAATCTGCTGCGCGCATTTCATGCGGGTATCCGTCTTTTAATACCCAGCCAATACCGATTATAAATACAGCTGGATGCTCCTGTAATATTTTTGTTTCTCTCTGTTTCCTGGGGAGATCGGGATATTTTGCAAGAAGCTCTTCAGCATGAATAAATACGAGTTCTTCCGGTAAATTGGGATAGCGGGGATCTTTCAGCTGCGGGAACATAGCCTGTACATGTTTTTCAGCGCCTACAAATACTTTCCATATCTTTTTCACTATCATCTTCAGGAAGTCGAGATTCCTATCGGCGGCGGTAATTGTTCTTTCCCAATCCCATTGGTCAACGTATGAGCTGTGATCGTGGTCAAGGAAATAATCTTTTCTTACAGCGCGCATATCTGTATTGATACCTTCGCCCGGTTTAAGATCGAACTGTTTTAATGCAACTCTTTTCCACTTGGTGGCAGCCTGCACAACCTGTGCTTCCAGCCTCTTTGGAAGGCCGAGTCCACAAGGAAATTCAACAGGTGTCCTTGAGCCGTCTCTATCGAGATTATCATTAACACCGCTTGCTTTATCAACTATTAAGGGAACCTGTACCATCATAAGGCCGAGCTCTTTGTTGAGATTTTCCTCGATATAGCTCTTAACAGCATAAATTGCTTTTTGTGTATCCTTTTTGTTCAGTAAAGATTCATAACCATCAGGAAGTATCTTCGAAACTTCAGGATAAGTGCTGATTCCCGGACCTGCAAGGTCCGCTTTTTTATCTGACATGTGATTTTTCTCCGTTCATATTTTGTTGAAAAACTGATGAATCAATACTTCAAAATTATCAGTTTTTACATAGTTTAACTATGATATATATCAATGTTTCTAATGACCTGTATCACAGACTATCTCACAAAAAAAGCCCCGAATATACCTCAAAAAGAGGCACATTTACGGGGCAGCAAGTCCGGGAACTTATGGCAATCTCAGATGGGGCTCAGTTCCTCCATATGTTCATTCAGCGCCAGCTTCTGCTTAAGTGCAAGTACATTCAGGCAAATAGTTTCGGTTATTTCCTGAACACTGAACTTATCGGTATTTATAACAAGATCATAGTGATGCGGATCATTGAGATCAACACCAAACAGCTTCTTCACATACTCCCTGCGTTCAAGGTCTTCTTTAATTACATAATCTTCTGCCCGCTTTAAAGTCATTGAGTACTCGTTGACCATATGCTTAACCCTTTTTGCCATAGAGCCAATCAGTCTGAAATGAAGTGCATTTGTATGATGCCTGGAAATGTAAAATCCTCCCCTGCCTACAACAATGGCGTTGCCCATTTCTGCAAGCCGTAAAATTGACTTGCTGATATTGTGCGCCATCTCACGTTTAGTGGGGTGCAGCCCGAACAGTTCTTCGAACATCATTTGTATCTCGGAAAATTTCTTCTCGGGGAGCAAAGATTGTATTCCCGAAATGTTATAGTCTTCTACAACTTTTTTTACAAGTTCTTTATCATACAGGGTCCATGGACACTCATCAGGGTCCTGTATTTTTGTCAGCTCATCCAGAATTGAAGCAGTGATCTCAGACTCCCCGGTTCCGGCTTCTCTTGAGATTGTTACGAATGGCAATTTTGGATGCAGATTTGAGTTTTTAAAACGGGTGCCTGCAGAGCGCTGGAGCTGGCAGAAAAGATATGACTTACTTAGATCAACAAACCTGTTGTATTCCATTATTGAATACCTCCTTTTCAGATTTGACCGGGCAATTTAGTTAGTTTGCCCTTAAGCAAATATAATACAGGGTATCAGCTGTACATATGACTGTTGTCATTTGCATTAATGATAGTTATCCTTTTGGTAGATTAAGCGGGGGAATATGCAGGTTAGAAAAAGATCTTTTTGGCTTTGGATATTTCTTCCATAATGAAAGCATGGTCGTCAGGGAAGTCTTTTTCAGTATAAACTTTTAAAGCTTCATCAAAGGCGGCAATTGCCTTATGATAATTCTCGGTTTTGTCTTCAAACTCAGCAAGCTTAATATAAGCCCTGCCGATTCCTGTGCATACTTCGGCATACTGCAGCGGGTAATCGGCAGCAGTTCTCAATTTTTTCGATTCCTCCATATGATCTATCGATCTGGCGATAAGATCGGGATTGTTTTCTGATGTTCCCAGCGCGAGGTATGCATCACCCATATTGAACATAGTGTTTGCGTATTGCAGCGGAACCTGTTCCGGCAGCCTGACTTTTAATGCCTCTTCAAAACAGTAAATAGCTTTATCGATGTTAGCTTTTTTATCCTTTATCATAGCAAGCATCGAGTAAGCATTCCCGATATTATTCATTGTAAGCCCGTACTGAAGCGGGGCCTTTTCGATGGTCTGTATCTTAAGCACATCATTGTAGGCATCTATTGCCTGCAACAGGTTTGTTTCGGCGTCTTCCAGTTCCGATAAGCGCGCGTAAGTATTCGCGATATTGTTTTTAGTGAGTGCGAAAAACTTGCTGTTTTCTTCTGCCGTGGTAACTTTGATAGCTTCTGCGAAGCACTGAATGGCGCTCCTGTAATTATCCGCGCTATCCTTAACTTTAGCCATCAGCAGGTAAGCGCCGCCGAGATTATTTTTTGTTCTGGAAAAATCGAGCGGAAACTTCCTCTGAGAAAAGACTTTCAGAGCCGAGTCGTAAGCCTCTATTGCTTTGACGCAGTTGGCTTCAATATTTTCAAGCTGAGCTAATATAATGTATGCGTTACCAAGCTTGTTTTTGATCTTTGCTGTCTCATAAGGCTGGCTATCCGCGTTAGTAAGCTTCAAAACTTCGTTGAAACAATCAATTGCTTTTGTGCTGTTTGAAAAAGCATCCTGTACAGCAGATAAAGACCAATATGCCAGGCCTAAATAGTTCAGAGATTTCAGGTACAAGGCTCCTTTTATCTCGCTGCCGATCAGCTGCAACACTTTTTCAAAACACATTATAACCAGATTCATATAATCAGCAATGTGGGTATCAACTGTACCCAGATCGTAAGCTCTCTCACCTGCCATTTCAAGAACTTCAGCATCAGCACTGAAAACTTCTATCATGCTTTCAATAATCTCGAGCTGTGAAATTTCGACTTCCGGCTTCACTACAAATTCAAGGTACGCATCTTCAGCCCAAAGTTTATTCCTCCTGGCAATTTTAGCGAACTCCTTATCCTCCAGGCTTTTCAGCCAGCCCGTCCATTCGAAATCCCTGCCTTCGAGCTCGAACATTGATGCTGCTTTCTTGATCCAGTCAATTCTGAAGTGGCTGCTCTCTTCATAAATGCCGCTTTTGTACAGATTTCTTAGCACACGCAGAATTGTTTTTTCCACAGTGTCGCAGCTATCAAACCGGCGTTCCATTTCGCTGAGACGCATGAATATGGATCCTATAGTGCCATTGAACTTAACTGTATCCCATTTCAATCCAAGTTTCCCGGCAACAAGCCTGCCTTCTTCCGAAGAGATCTTATCAAGCTCTATAATATCTTCACCGAATATGATATCAATATCCATATTCTGTTCAACCATCTTGTTGCGGACTTTTTTGAATTCCCTGCCGGTGTGGCAAGTTGCGACAATTGGGATACCCCTTTCCTTAGCTTCGCGGAAAAGCTGCGGGTAAGTATCCTGCTTTTCAATGTAATACTGAAGGTCGTCTATAAAAACCAAGTGCTGTCTTCTGAAGCTGAAATCTTTTGGGAAAATGAAAGTGCTCATTTGAACGCTTCTGGGAACAAGCACACGAACCGGCTTTTTAAGGGATTTGAGGGTATTGAATACCGCACGTGTTTTGCCGCTTAATGGAGGGCCTAAGATCAGGGTATTCCTGTTTCTTTCGATTGAACGGAAAAGATGCTGGTCGATGCTGCGTTCATAGTAATAATCTTCATATGGCCTTTCGCCAAGCAGGTCTTTGGCCTTCAGCTTTGCCGAACTTTTCCACAATACGGAATAACAATTTTTATACTCCTTCCTGAGTTTTAATATATAGCCCGCGGCAGGAGCCGCAATGGTTGCTATTATACCCAGAATAGTAAGTAAAACTGTGAGATCCATTTATCCGTATGTTAAAAAGCAAAATTCATAAACTTCCGTGATCCTTTCAAATCTATGTAAGCGAATATTGAATGCCGGACAATTTTAGCAAATTTAAAAACTTTTGAACTAAGAGCTCAATTCCGACTTCCTTTTTTCGATCTCATCCACTATCATTTTATAGTGCGAATCAGAGTAGCCCCTGGCAGCTTCAGATGCTTCCTGCAATTGCTTCATTCCCATATCGATGTTCACTCCCTCTTCTTTGCTGCCTTTAATCGCTGCCAGATTAAGGATGACACTACCAAGCGTATATTTTAAGGTAGAATAAGTCATCGGGTGTTTTTCGATCTCTTCAAGAGTTAATGCTTCATCAAGAGCATCTTTGGCTTTAAGTAAATTTATTTCTTCATCTTCAACTTCACTTAGGTATTTGTATGTTTCGCCAATATTGCACATTGTTTCGGTATAGTCAATGGGCATTTGTTCTTTATTCCTTATCTTAACAGCTTTTTCAAACAGTTCAAGCGCTTTTTTAAGGTTCTCTTTTTTGTTCACAGCCCCCGCAAGCAGCATGTAGGCATAACCCATGTTGTTGAGGGTACCGCCTGTGTTACGGGCTGATTTCCGTATTGCTTCGGAGTTTAGATATTCATTGAACAGCTTAATTGCCTCCAGCAGATTCTTTTCTTTATCTTCAAAGCCGGATAAGTACATATACGCGTTGGCAGTATTAAATTTTGTAAATTCATCATTGGTAGGATAGCCGGTTTTATCCCTTACTTTCCGCGCTTCGCTGAAAGCTTCGAGTGCGTGTTTGCAATTCTCAACATGGTTGCCGGATTCCGCAAGCAGGTTGTAAGCACTTCCGAGACTATTGTATATGTGAGGAAGGTCAAGCGGGTCGGGTTTTGCAGTTAATATCTCAATTGCCTCATTGTATGCCGAAATTGCATTGAGACAGTTTTCTTTGATATCCTCGACGAATGAAAGGAACTGGTAGGCATCCCCGATTCTCCTTTTGGTGTTAGCATACTCATATGGCTCCTTTTCTCTGGAAACATATTCAAGCATCTCATTATAGTATGATATTGCAAGCTTAGAGTTTTCTAGAGTATCGAGGGATTGTGATAATTGCCAATATGCCTTCCCAAGCGAGTGTTTTACTTTTTTCAGCTGGCTAACCTGTTCCGTTCCGTTTAACAAGGAAAGCTCTTTCTTGAATGCATCAATTGCAAGGTTCATATACTCGAGGAACTGCGGATCATCAAGCGCGTGATCGAGTATGGTTTCGCCGGTAAACTGAAGTACTTCGTGATCGTCATGGAATGTTTCAACTGCGTTATGGAATATCTCATACATTGATGCATCCGATTCCGGCTTAACCACATGCTCCAGGTATGCGTCTTCAACCCACACTTTGGAGCCGGGCAGTACTTTAAGGAACTCCTTCTCTTCAAGTGATTTCAGCCATCCGGCCCATTCAAATTCCTTTGCCGAAAGCTCATACTTGGCGGAGGCTTTTTTTATCCATTCAGTCTTGATGATATTATTATCATCGGTTATACCCGCAAAGTATAAATTCCTGAGAACACGTAAAACGGTTTTTTCAACTATATCGCAATTATCAAAACGGCGCTCCATTTCGCTCAGCCGCATGAAGATCGAGCCTATCGTGCCGTTAAACTTAATGCTGTCCCACTTCATTCCCAGCTTTTCCGCTACCTGCTTGCCGGTATCTGCAGATATCTTTTCAACTTCGGCGAGTCCTGAGCCGAAGATTATGTCAATGTTAAGATTCTGCTCAGTAAGTTTATTTTTAACTTTGGTAAACTCTTTCCCTGAATGGCACGCTGCAATGATGGGTATATTTTTAATATGTGCCTGCCTGAAAAGCAAATGGTAGTTATCCTGCTTTTCGATGTAATGCTGCAGGTCATCAATAAATATAACTTTGTTTTTCCTGAAGAAATAATCCGTAGGGATCTGGAATACCGGCATAGGTACACATCTTGGAACCAGCACATAGAATTTTTTAGCGGAGGTTTTTAAAGCATTATATACTGCCCTTGTTTTGCCGCTAAGCGGCTGACCGATGATAAGGATATTCTGCTTTGATCCAAGCCGGTTCCGGAGAAGATCGTCAACAGATCGTTTCATGTAGTAATCTTCGCAGGGGCGCTCTCCCAGTATCTCCTTCGGGGCAAGCTTACGTGAGCTCTTCCATATCACTGAGTAATAATTATACAGCTCTCTCCGCTTGCGGAAAAATGCGAGCATGGATAAAAGAATGGATAAAGAAAGGCCGATAAATGATAATATTAAGCCTATTTCCATATGCTACAATATATACTCATTACATTATTAATTTAGTTACAGGTACCACTCCGGGAAACATTTCACTTTCTTGTAGTTCGAACCTTTTTATAATTTACTTTTCGCTTCTGATTAAATGCGCTTATACCTTCTGATACCTCTCCGGAAAGATTATGCAGCGATAGCCATTCCCTTGCATGCCCGATAGTTGTATGCCATGAAAGGTCACGCCAGAAATTTAGCTGCTGCTTGGTGTAACGCAGGCACTCCGGCAGTTTATTAAACAGCTTCTCTGCCATGATATCAACTGCTTCATCAAGCTTGCTGTACGGAACTACCTGGTTCACAAGTCCCCACTCCAAAGCTTTTGCAGCGGGAATTTCTTCGCAGAGGAACAATATTTCGCGGGCTCTTCTATCGCCAACCATTATTGGCAGAAATTGTGTTGCCCCGGCTGCGGCAACGCTTCCGCGTGCGGCGCCAACCTGGCGTATGTAGATGTTATCGGCTGCGATCGCAAGGTCACAGCTCATATTAAGCTCATTGCCGCCGCCTACAACTATTCCGTTTAGCCGCGCAATTGTTGGTTTGCCGACATTGCGCATCACTTCATGCAGTTGTATGAATTCATACATCCATTTGTAGTAATCGTTTGGCCTGCCAAAGAAGCTGTTCTGCTGTTCATTAAGATCAGCACCGGTTGAAAAAGCCTGCTTGCCCGCACCGGTCAGTATGATTACCGCAATGTTATCATCCCAGCTTGAATCTTTGAAAGCTGCTGTAAGTTCTGTAATTGTGGTCAGATCAAGGCAGTTAAGGACTTTTTCCCTGTTAATGGTAATTGTAGCCTTGTAATCTTTCTTCTTGTAAATAATGTGTTTAAACCTGAAACTTGCGGGTGATTTACCCGAATAGATGTTTTTCTTTTTCACGCTTTTTGGATTACAAATTTGTTAAATTGAAGCAAATTATTCATTCTGGAATACAGTTACAATTCAATAAATAGCGAAATAGTGGACTGGTGAAATAGCGAACTGGAGAACTGGAGAAATAGTGAACTTCCGAGATGGTGAAATAATGGAATAAATAATTTTGCCTTAAACGGGGTTTATGTATTTCTACATTTGCTTAGCTATTACTTTACTATTTCCATCATTTCACCATTCCAATCTTCAAGGTTATTTGCAATTAATTCCTTAACATTTTCATCTTTCAACATCGAATCTAATTTATCTAATGATTTTTGTCGGTAATCGTAAATTTGGTTAACTGACTTAGGGTCAACCTCATTGGAATTTAGCTGATTTCCTATTTCTAATGATTTCTGCTTAATATCTTTTAGAACCGAGAACAACTCAGACTTTTGCATCAGCTACGCTCCCATTACCCATAGCCCCCGCTACAATTCTCGCAATTTTCAAAGTGATGTCTGGTGGTAATTGTCTTACAACTTCGTTTGTTTCACTATCTATTAATTTCATAATCATACGTTTCAAATCTTTGTCCATCGAAAACTCAATGGCTAAATTTGCATCTTTGAGTATATCTTGAAATTTATCGGCTAAATCATTGTAATTGACTTTGTTCTCTTCAATTTTATTGGATTTACCGGTATTAAAATTGCCTGCCGAGTTTATGTCCATATCACGTGCATAGACAACAGGGGTTTTACGAGAATCGAGGTCAATTCTTGCTTCGATAGCACTGAAGCTTTCGATCACTATTGCGGGTAATCCTGAAATTGCGCTGACCATAATTGCCTCCTGTTTATTAAATGATTGTTAATGATTTATAATAATGCATTATAGCCGCTATTTAGACTATCGGTATTGAAAGTGCCCAATAGACTGTATTGAGATTCGGCTTTGTAAAGAGATTCCAAGTAAACCTTGTATTGCTTCCGCAAATTATCTGCTTGTGTGTCTATTCTGGACTGTAACTCTGTGTTTCTTTTCTTTGCTAACTCAATTTGCGAATCTAATGATGAGGTACGACTTCTTATAAGTCCGTCATCACCTTTGAATTTTTCAACGGCAGATTCGAGTTTAGCAATGAAAGCATTTTCACCAATGAATAAGTTGGCTACTTGTTCCGGGTCTTTTTCAAGTAATTCTTTAAGTTTAGTTGTATTCGTGAGTGATAGGGTCCCGTTACTTTCAACTTTGATACCGATATCCGATAAGAATCTTGCGACTCCTTCTTCTGCGTTAGGTACTTGATTCGAATTGGCTGTATCTCGCAATGTGTAGATCAAACTTGATATTGCCGAATCTGAGCGTCGTATCGTTTTGTCTTGACCAGCTAATGATAACAATTCGTTAAATGCAGTCAATAATGGTCTGATGAAATCTTCTACTGCTTTTGTATTAACTTCAGTTTTCAAACTTATTGGGTTTGCATCGGCTTCTTGAACTTTCAGTAAATTGAATGTTATGCCATCTATCACATCATCAATATTATTTGTTCCGCGTGTAATAGAGATACCATTTAGTTCAAATTTCGAATCTAAATCGTTATAATTAACAATTTTGAAACCGGCTGATGCTTCGTTTGATAATATGCGCGTTTCTGTTCCTGCACCTAATGCTACTTTATCTAAGCCGATTTTGGCAAATACATCTGAATCATTGAAATCAATGCTGTTTTCAGCTCCACTTTTTGTTGACGAAAATGAAATACGTCCGGTAGAAGTAGAATCTTTGACAAATGTAGCATTGAGTGCTAAATCTTCGTTTTCATTTACAGCAGCTACTATCTTTCGCATAGCTTGTTCGTTAGTTTCCGTGCCGTCAAATTCGACATTTACCGGAACAGTTTCGCCATTGACTACAAATCCTAATGATTTAGAACCGGCTGATTCGCCAAACGTACCCGAAAGTGATAATCTTGAGGATATAAGTAAATCATTTGAAGCCAATCGTTCAACTTTTGCGAAATAATTATTCAGTTGCGATGTGCCTTTAGAGCTAGCCGAAATGAACGTTGCATCCGATGATATGACGCTCTTGGCATTAAATTTATCTAAAATATCTGAACCTGAGAATTTATCCAACTGAGTAACAATGTTATTCAGTCTGCCGTTAAGAGCATTGAAAAAGCTACGACGTGATTCTAACTGATTTTGCTTGCTTTGAAGTTGATTAACTTTAGGCTGTTGCGTTCTAACGTACGCATCAACCAGCAAATCCAATTGATTGCCGCCACTTGATACAACACTTGATAACTCTGCCATAATAATATCCTCTATTCGAGATTAAATGCTTTTGCCCATGAACTTCGCAGTTCGGAAATAATTTCATAAGATTCGTCGTGCTTTTTCTGGAATATACATCTCTGACAATATTCGTATAAACGATATAGTCTCGTAGATGTTTCTTCATATTCAAAATTGAGTGAACCCATGAGTTCGACAAGAATCTTACTCATTTTGCTCGTATCTTGTTTCCTATTGCTAAGCAAAAACAAATCATACATCTTGAGTATGAGTTTTTCTTTGCTCCAAGAAAGCACTTCTTGTTCGAGGTAAGGAGGAATCTTCTTATCCTTACCAGTACCATAAACCTTGCTTGCAGCTATTTTTTGCATTTCTGACGACATAAAAAACCACCTAAATTATTAAAAAACTAATCGAAAGACGAGATGTATCCCGTCTTCCGATGCTAATTTCGTGCCAATCGTCTTAATGTCAGCTCAGATTATCTGAATAACTGTAAGAACGACTGAGGATTTTGATTAGCCTGAGCCAATGATATCAAAGAAGACTGTTGCAAGAACTGAGATTTAATCAATTCGAGCTGTTCAGTAGCAACGTCAGCGTCTTCAATTCTCGAAATTGCGGCATTATAGTTAGTAATCTGAGAAGTGAGCAAGCTTTCTTGCGAATTCAATCTCACTTCGATACCGCCGATATAAGAAGCTACTTTGTTGACGTTATCAATTGCTTGTGAAAGACTTTGGAGCGTAGTATTAATATTAGCTTCGGAGAAGATACCTAAGTCACTTGTACTGATACTATCCAAATCTTCTAATGTCAAACCTTCTACACCGGCAAAATTGCTTGTTACTCCACCTACAGCTGCTAGTGCATCACTTGTAGCATTCAAGTTGAAATCATTTGAAGCACCACCGGTAATATTGTAATCTGCGTTGTCAGTAGAAATATTAACTTCTAATTCTAACAATGTGTTATCTGCATAAAATCCAACTGTCCAGTCACCTGTATAAGCACCTTGCAACAATTGTTTTCCACCGAATACAGTAGAATCTGTAATAAACTGAATCTGTTGAGCCAAACGATATGCTCCTTTTGCAAGTGCAACTTTTTCGTCTGTACCCAATGCACCTGAAGAAGCTGTTGCTGCAGATGTCTTAATTTCGTTGATCAATCCTTGAATGTTATCAAGTGCATCTTGAGCAATTGCTGTCACGTTTTTCGCTTCACCAACAGCATTTAAAGCTGATTTCAATGATGAATTTCTTGCCGCTAAGGCACGTGATGTGATATAACCCGCCACATCATCCGATGCTGCATTGATTCTTTTACCTGTTGATAATCTCAACTGGCGTAAAGCAATATTGTTATTAGCTGCTAATAATGAGTTATAAGCATTTTCAGCAGGGATATTGGTTCTGATTTTTGAACCACCCGAGATAGCTACTGGCATAATAAACCTCCATGTAATTAATTCGTATCTTGGGCTTCCTGCCGATTGTTAATTTCTTCCTCTTGTCAATATATCGGATATGTATTTCGAAACTTTAATTTTTTTTTTTTT
>JACSRQ010000123.1 GCA_014879675.1 Ignavibacteria bacterium | reverse complement strand
TCCGTCGTCGGCAGCGTCAGATGTGTATAAGAGACAGTCCGTTTATTATATAAAGCCTGTCAGAGATTATGACGAAGGTCCGTTTCTAAAGGAAGAGAGAAAATTACTCAACACCATATCAGAACGGCTAAGCCATTTTATTCTGCATAAAGATACATTTGCGTTCATTTCAGAACTTCAGGAGATAAGAGATGTAACAACCGGTAACTTAAAACATAAATGGCAGGTCGTGCTTGATATGCTTTATAAGACCGATAAATCTTTATTCAATACGATTATCCGCAAACTTCTTCATAATTTATGCTGGCAGGAAAATAAAGAAGCGCAAAAGCTGTTAAAAGATGCAGGAATCGAACAAAAGTCAGCAGAAAACAAAGATGGTGAATCATTATTTGATGATAATAAACCGCTTAAAAAGAAGTCTCTTGATAATGCTATTTTTGTGCAGTCAGTTATAAAACTGGCTGATGAAAATCTGAGTGATGATGAGATATTAGCAAAGCTCCAGAAATGGATCTATGAAGATAAATGCAGCGGACTTGTAAAAGCGGTTGAAACACTTGAAACATCACTTAATGAAATTTCAGAAGCGCTAAGAAAATATTATCCGCTGCTTTCAAACGGTGAGCTCTCCCCTTCAATTGAAAAAGGTTTGAAGGTATCACTTATCCGCAGGTTCTTTACTGACCAGACTGAATTTATTTCTATTGCGAAAGAATTTGTTGATATAAATGATTTTTATGATCTGACAGACAGAATAATTCTTCCATCCAAAAGCTATGGTAAACTTGGCGGTAAATCGGCAGGTATGTTCCTTGCTTCCAAGATAATAGAAAAAAAAGCGCGGACATCAGACAAATTCAAAAACATCAAGATCCCTAAAACATGGTTCATCCCTTCTGATGGAATTATGCACTTCTTACATTACAACGAGCTTGAAGAAGTAATTGAACAAAAGTATAAAGATATCGAAGAGATCCGCCGGGAGTACCCTCACATTGTACAGATATTTAAGAATTCTGATTTTACTTCCGATTTTGTTAATGGTGTATCAGTAGCACTCGATGATTTCGGTGACTGTCCGCTGGTTGTAAGAAGCTCCAGTTTGCTGGAAGACCAGTTTGGCGCTGCATTTTCGGGCAAGTATAAAAGTTTATTTATCGCTAACCAGGGCACTAAATCTGAAAGGCTTTCTGCTTTGCTGGATGCTGTTTCAGAAGTATATGCTTCTACATTCGGCCCCGACCCGATTGAATACCGGGCTGAACGTAATCTGCTGGATTTCCATGAAGAAATGGGTATTATGATACAGGAAGTTGTTGGAACCAGAATTGGCAAATATTTCATGCCTGCTTATGCAGGTGTTGCTTTCAGCAACAATGAATTCCGCTGGTCACCCCGCATAAAACGCGAAGATGGTCTTATCAGGCTTGTACCCGGACTTGGAACACGTGCCGTTGATAGATTAGGCGATGATTATCCGATCCTGCTTGCACCGGGTCAGCCAAACCTCAGGGTAAATGTATCCTTTTTGGAAAAACTTAAATATACACCGCAGCATATTGACCTCATTGATCTTAATACAAATGAATTTGAAACGCATAAAATAAGCGACATTATTAAAGAAACGGGTGCTTCATATCCGGGATTAAAAAGTATGGTATCTATCATTAAAGATAACCATATATCACAACCTATGGGCTTAGGAGCGGATTATGAGACAGATGATCTGATAATAACATTTGAAGGACTTATCACAGATAACAATTTTGTTCCCCAGATAAAATTCCTGCTCGATACACTGCAGGAAGGAATGCACTCACCCGTTGATATTGAGTTCGCATCTAACGGAACTGATTTTTACATATTACAATGCCGCTCGCAAACTAAGACAAAGGAGATTCAGCCTGACCCTATACCCAGAGATATACCGAGGAAAAAGGTAATATTCAGCGCTAATAAATATGTTTCTAACGGTAAGGTTCCTGAAATTTCGCATATTGTTTATGTTGATCCGCAGAGTTATTATAATATTGGTTCAAGGGAAGAGCTTGTTCAAATAGGCAGAGCTGTAGGCAAACTGAATAAAATTCTGCCTAAACGCAGGTTTATTCTTATGGGTCCGGGCCGTTGGGGCAGCCGCGGTGATATTAAGTTAGGTGTAAATGTCACTTATTCTGATATCAACAATACTTCAATGCTTATCGAAATAGCCAAGCAAATGGGTAACTACACCCCTGATCTTTCATTTGGTACACATTTCTTTCAGGATCTTGTAGAAGCATCCATCAGGTATTTACCGCTTTACCCGGATGCCGAAGATGTTATCTTCAATGAACCGTTTTTCCGTAAGTCAGAAAATATGCTGGAGCACCTTCTGCCTGAATTTAAACACCTTGGTGAAACAATAAAAGTAATTGATGTCACACATGCTACCGATGGTCAAATACTGAGAGTTCTGATCAATGCTGAGCTTGAAGAAGCTATCGCATTTCTTGATGAGCCAAAAGCATCCAAGGTCACTGCTCTGGATACCAGCGAATATGTTGAGTGGCAGCCGAGCAATTACTGGCAGTGGCGTTATAAAATGGCCGAAAGAATGG
Organism: Ignavibacteria bacterium; assembly: GCA_014879675.1. Taxonomy (GTDB): domain Bacteria; phylum Bacteroidota; class Ignavibacteria; order Tepidaquicellales; family OLB5; genus OLB5. The sequence goes on along the minus strand of JACSRQ010000123.1, from coordinate 40,158 downwards.
CGGAGCTTATCCCTGCTGAAAAGTTCGGCGTAAAAGGATTTTATATTTTCGGCAGTTCTAAAAATGCCAATGCCGGACCCGCAAGTGATATTGATCTCTTGATCCATATTGCAGAAGATGCAGATGTAGATATGCTGAATTTATGGTTTGACGGATGGAGCCAGTGTTTGAGTGAGCTTAATTATCTTAAAACAGGTTACACGTCTGATGGGCTGCTTGATCTGCATTATGTAACTGATGAGGATATTGAAAAGCGTACAAGCTTTGCAAGCAAAATTGGAGCTATCACAGATCCTGCTAAACAGCTTAAAATTGGTAAGCAATAATCTATAGTTTCCCAAACTGGAGTTTGGGAAACAGGGTTTAACTGGAGTTTGGGAAACAGGGTTTAACCCAATGTTCTTATTCATCCGGTGACTTTAGAGTCATCGGATGATTTAAATTCTCTTCACAACAAAATCCTTTTTGTCTTCCCAAGATCATCCGTATCAAATACTGTTACAGCCAGCTCATTGCCTGAATGCGCTGCATTGACGCAATAAGTACCGCCTATAAAATCATCCCATTTACCTGAAATATCTGAAGATTCATGTATGTGACCATGAAATGTAATCAACGGCTGTTTTTTTTCTATGAATTTCCTTATCGCATAACTACCAACACTCAATATCCTTTTATCTCCATTAATATTATTCGCATATATTTTATCAAGATTGGTCTCAACCGGTGGTGAATGAAAAAGACATATTGTATTGCTGAAGTCATTTATATCCTCTGATAACTCATCAAGATCATCTTTAATTGTACCATACTTTTTAATATTGGCGGGAATTTCTATTGATCTTATACCATCTTCAGGAGAGACTGTATCCCTGGGTACAAACCTGGAAATATCGTATTTTTCCCAATCCTTAAGCAGAAAAGGGGTAGGTGGAATATATGGATACCCTATAACAGTATATTCATCCTTTTTGATAACCTTTTTGTTCACAAAATACAGCAGTTCCTTGGTTTCCAGCAGTTCAAAATACTCACAGCTTACAGCAGCATCATCATTGCCGGGAATAAGATAGATATCAGGGTAATTTTGTTTGAGTTCTTCTTTAAGATCAGTAAAAAGGGGTTTAAGAAAATCTTTGATAAATTCTTCAGGATCAGTAACGTAATAATTCGGCAAAATATCACCTGCAATAAAAACCGCTTCTGGTAAATACTGCCTGATATAACCGCAAAGTTTCCTGAAATTTACTTCATTACCGTGTACATCACTTATACAAATTGCATGCATTAACTAATTTAATTGATGAAAATTTAATGTAATATGTAATTTTGCATACAAAAAAGCCCGTTCCGGGAACCCGGAACGGGCTTTCTGTTGAACTTTGTATTTAATTGAAGTGGAAAGTTGCTCACTGCAGAAGTGCACTCTTCACATAACGGAAATCCAGTTTATTGAAACAACTCAATGTTTTTTAGTGTCATTTACTTCTGAATTATTTCCTGCTGAAAGGTCTCTTCGTGTACCGTTGTGTACGGACAAGCTGCAAAGTGTCCCGGGCTCTTTTCTTCAAGCGGTGGAATTGCATCAGCGCACATAGGCTTCGCTATCGGGCATCTTGTCCTGAAGCCGCAGCCGCTTGGTTTCCTGAGCGGAGTAGGAACATCGCCCTTTAGAATTGTACGTTGTTTATTGCGGAACTTTGGATTCGGCAGCGGCACGGCTGATAGCAGCGCCCTGCTGTACGGATGTACCGGGTGATGGTAAACATCCTTGCCCAGTCCTACCTCAAATATGCTGCCAAGGTACATTACTGCAATTCTTGAGCTGATATGCTCTACTACAGAAAGATCATGCGCAATGAACAATATACTCAGGTCAAACTCGGATTGTAGTTCCTGCATCAGGTTTATAACCTGTGCCTGTATTGATACATCAAGCGCGGAAACAGGTTCATCGGCAATAATGAGTTTTGGATTGGTTGCAAGTGCGCGCGCTATTCCAATTCTCTGTCTCTGCCCCCCTGAAAATTCATGCGGGTAGCGCTTTGATTGCTCCGGCTGGAGTCCAACTTTTTCAAGCAGCCACGATATCTTTTCGAGGCGCTCCTTTTTCTGCATTTTGGTATGGTAAAGCATAGGCTCTTCAATGATCTGTCCAACGGTCAGCCTGGCGTTAAGCGATGAATAAGGGTCCTGGAATATCATCTGTACAAGTCCGCGGTACTTACGGATATGGTTCCTATCGAACGTAAGCAGGTCAATTTCTTCATCACCTGAACGCAGCCACACTTCGCCGGTTATAATAACATCAGGCGAGGAAAATTTGAGGATGTTTATGATTGCCTTACCCACTGTTGATTTGCCGCAGCCTGATTCACCAACAAGGCCAAGTGTTTCACCATGCTTTATTGAAAAGCTAATGCCGTCCACAGCCTTTACTTCGGCTATTTTTCCGAGGAATACTCCCCCATGAACCGGAAACTTCACCCGCAGGTCTTTTACTTCGAGTATATTATCTTTGTCCATCATAAAATTCAGTTGTCAGTTAAAAATGAAACATATTGTTCATTCCTACAATCTGTTTTAGTACAAATTACTGTTGTTTCTCTTCCATGGTGTATAGATGGCATCTTACAGTCCTGCCCGGCTCAACTTCAAGAAGCTCGGGCTCTACTTCCCTGCAAATATCCATAACTTCGGTGCAGCGGGTGCAGAACTTGCATCCTTTTGGCAGCTCGAGTATATGAGGTATAATGCCCGGTATTGCCCTCAGCTTGCCCTGTGTGTCGTTGTATGGATCAGGCAGTGATTGCAGCAATCCCTTAGTGTATGGATGCTTCGGGTCGTTGAATATACCATCAACACCGCCTATTTCCTGAACCTTGCCGCCATACATCACAACAACCCTGTCACACATTTCGGCAACAATACCCAGGTTGTGTGTAATAAGTACTATAGCAGCATCATCGCGTTTTTTCTTTATCTCCAGCATCAGGTCTAGTATCTGTGCCTGGATCGTTACATCGAGCGCGGTTGTAGGTTCATCGGCAATGAGCAGCGATGGGTTGCATGAAAGCGCCATAGCTATCATAACCCTTTGCCTCATACCCCCGCTGAACTGGTGCGGGTAATCTTTCATTCGTTTCGCAGCATCGGGAATTCCAACTGCCTCAAGCATTTCAATAGCTTTCTGCTCAGCCTCGTGTTTATCCATCTTTTCATGCGTAGTGATAACTTCCGTTATCTGCTCGCCTATCTTCATAACCGGATTCAAAGATGTCATCGGCTCCTGGAATATCATAGCAATTTCAAATCCCCTGTACTTCTTCATCTCTTCATAGCTCAGCTTCAGCATATCAACACCTTTGTAGAAGATCTCACCGGCTACTATCTTTCCCGGCGGGTCAGGTACAAGCCTGGTAATGGAATATGCGGTCACAGATTTACCGGAACCGGATTCACCCACAATACCAAGCACTTCGCCTTCGTATATATCGAACGAAACATCATCTACTGCCTTAGCGGGGAATTTTCCTTTGAGTTTTTTATCTTCATCGTAGAATTTCTTAAGAAATCCTTCCTGTGTATATTCAGTATGTGCTTTTATCTGCTTATCGGTAGCTTCAACAAAAAAATAAGTACGCAGATTTTTTATTTCAACAAGTTTTTTCATGCCATTACCTCAATCTTGAATAAACTTTCGGGTCAAATGCTTCTCTGATTGCCTCACCAATAAATACAATTGCAATAAGCGTCAAAAACATCGCGGTCAGCGGAACCGCAACCAGCCACCAGTGTTCGATGTTCGTCATGCCCTGCCTTACAAGCTGTCCCCAGCTTGGTGTTGGCGGCGGCAGCCCGAACCCGAGGAAGTCGAGGGATACAAGCGCGCTGATATCGCCAACTATGGCAAACGGCGCGAATGAAATTATCGGTGTTAACGAGTTAGGCAGTATATGTTTAAATATTATGGTCCGGTTTTTTGCACCAAGAGATACAGCCGCAGATACGTAATCCCTGGCTTTTTCCCTGTAGAACTCACCTCTCACATAGTATGTTATACCCATCCAGCTAAATGCCGTTAGGATCAATACGAGCAATATGAAGTTCGGCTGCAGAATTGAGCTTACTATGATCATCACATACAGGAATGGCAGCGTGCTCCAGATCTCGATCACTCTCTGACCGAGAATATCAACCTTGCCGCCAAAAAAGCCAAGCAGCGAGCCGATACTTACACCGATCAGGTATGCGAACGCCGTTACAACCAGCGCAAACGAAATAGAGATATTGAACCCGTAAAGCGTCCTTGCAAAAACATCCCTTGCCCTGTCATCAGTGCCGAAGATATGCCCTGCCGAAGGCGGATGCGGCGGTGAGCCTTCCATTTCATCGAGCAGGTTCTCATTGGGACTGTATGGATAGATGGGCATTAATACCCAGTTATCACCTGATTCCTGGCTGAATTTCTCTTTCAGCAGCCTGTAATTGGTTTCGCCAAAACTTTCCTGCCCGAACACCTTGGGTTCGTATATCCCGCTCTTAAACATCGGGAAATAATACTCACCATTGTATTTCACCATTATTGCAGTGTGATTTATAAACAGCGGCAGCAGAAATGAAATTGCGTACAATATCACCAGCACAAGAAATGCATAGTACCCGCGTTTTATCGTGCGGAACTTACGCCATCTTTTGCGGAAGATGGATATTGAAACATCTTTTTTGATTTTTTCCTTCTTCATATTTTCAGAAGCTTAAACTTATATTTATTTAAAACGGATCCTTGGGTCAAAAATTGCGTACAGCATATCAGAAATAATGTTACCTATCAGCAGCAGAACTGATGAAAGAACAAGTATTCCCATCGTTACAGGATAATCTCTCTGCTCAATTGATTTAAAGCCGAGCAGGCCCATACCGTTGATATTAAATACTGTTTCTATCAGGAAGCTTCCGGCAAGTACAAGCGAAAGGAAGTGCCCAAGCCCTGTTGCGATCGGGATAAGAGAATTCCTTAATGCATGTTTGAAAATTACGCGCTTTTCAGAAAGCCCTTTTGAAAACGCAGTGCGGATATAATCCTGGCTGAGATTTTCTATAACTGAATTTTTAGTTAATATAGTGAGTGTTGCAAAGCTTCCAACCAGATATGATGCTACCGGCAGAATTGTATGCTGAAGCTGGTCTGTGATCTGCCCCCATGTTGAAAGCTGGTCGAAATCCTCGCCGCGGAATCCGCCGAGGGGGAACACATCCCACACGCTTCCGCCGCCGAACAGAACAAGCATAACAGTACCAAATGCCCATCCGGGTATTGAGTACCCCATGAATACTATAATAGAGGAGACAAAATCGAATTTGCTGCCGTTCTTAACAGCTTTTATTACCCCAAGCGGGATACATATCATATACGTGAGCAGGAAACCTATCACCCCGAAATAGATCGATACAGGGAACCGCGAGATGATCACATCCCACACAGGTTCAGCATACACGTATGATTTGCCCAGGTCAAGGGTAAGCATATTGCCAAGCCACTTGAAATAGCGCTCGTGAATCGGGAGATCGAACCCGTAGAATTTTTTCATCTCCAGCAATGCAGATTCGGGTATTTCGATCCCGCCGGTTTGGTTACCTCCTGAGGGTCCAACCTCACCGCCTGTTGTTTGCCCGCCCATACGCAGCTTAAGCAGCTCGCGCTCCAGCGGGCCGCCCGGTACGATCTGCAAAATGAAAAATGTTATGATCGTTATTCCAAGAAATGTTGGAATAATGAGCAGAAACCTTCTGATAAAATATGATGTCATGTTATATTAATATTTAAGACATATTTTTTTGCTGCCATTGGATATTGAACAAGGGCTACCTGTTAGATGCACATAGTAATCAAATGGTTTCAATGGTCCGGCATGTAAAAACAAGAGCTTCTGCATGCTATTATGCAGAAGCTCTTAAATGTTCTATTTTCCTGAAGCTTCTTCCTGTTCCTTAACTTTGATCCAGTATTTCTGATCAACTTCTTTTGGCTCTATTTTTTTGTTCGGATCAGATCTCACTGCATCATACTCAGCAGCTTTCTCGGGATCATAGTACCAAACAACTGCGGCAAACAACCAGTCGGTTGTTCTCGGCAGTATCCACTCCGGATAGGAGAACTTGTTCTGGAACGCGATCCTTTGGTATGGTCCGTACCATCCGAAGCCGTATCCGAAATATGAACATGCTATAGCATCTATTTCTCTTATGATCTTAATTCTTTCTTTTTTGTCATATGTAACATTATACTTGTCGCAAAGCTCATCAATTCTTGGATCCTTAATGCCCGGCCAGTTAGTGGTATTCGGTGCATCTGCTGTGTTTGATTTAAGTGAGCTCTCCGGATTGGGAATTCTTAAGCCTGTCCATGCGGTCACCATCATTGTGAAATTTCTTTCATTTCCAAGCTGGAATCTGGTGGAACCGTCGATCTGTTTCAAATTCAGCTTAATACCAGCCTTTTTCATATCTTCCTGGAAGATAGTAAGGTAACGTTCCTGTCCCGGGCCCCCATCGAATGGAAGATCCAGCTCGAATACGCGGCCATCTTTTACAAGGTAACCATCTGAATTTTTATCTTTGTAGCCGGCTTCTTCAAGCAGCATTCGCGCTGAATCAAGGTTAAATCCGATTCTCGGGTTTGAAGGATTTTCATAAACCGAACCGGGATAATTAGAGTATTCCATCACGTACGATGAAAAGAATAACTTCTCATTGAACTTCTCCCTATCCCAAAGATATGTAACGGCTTTTCTGATCCTGATATCATTAAAAGGCGGTTTACGCATGTTGAAAACAAGTCCCTGTACGCCGTTTGGATTTTCGTTAAATACCCTGTAGCGCATAACGAGCCCGCGTTTGTAATCATCGAAATCAAAACGCTCTGCCCACCACTGTGCGCGGTTTACAGCATAAATATCAAGATCGCCCTTTTTGAACTTTTCGAACGCAAGAGATTCATCGGTAATTACATCAAGCTTTACAGCGTCAAAATTATTTATACCTGTATTGAACCTTTCTTTCTCAGCCCAATAGTCGCTTCTCCTTCTCATTGTAACATACTGGCCTTTGCTGATATCATCTTTTAAGATAATATACGGACCTGTACCGGGGATAACTTCAAACTGGTACTTTTCAAGATACTCGCTGCCTTTAATATTGCCAACATGATGCGCAGGCAGAATTCTCATTGAACCGGCGAAATAGAGGAACTGTCTCCAGTTCAGCTCTTTGGTTTTAACAGATACTATATATTTACTTTCGGCAACAGGCTGTTCGTATGTGCCGTAAAGTATGTTTGAGTATGCTTCAAGGATACCCGGGTCAACAAGCAGCTTCCATGTTGCAACCACGTCTTCTGCTACAACAGGCTTTCCATCAGCCCATCTTGCATTTGGATTTATCCTGAACCAGAATTGCTTTTTATCCTCGCTGATCTTCCAGTGAGTAGCAAGACCGGGGATCCAGTCTTCGGTAACGGGATCTGTGCTTAACAGCGATTCATAAACCATGTTCTCCATCAGGTTATTCACGTAGGAATTTGCATCCTTACCGTAAATCCTGAGTGTATTTGGAAAATCAGGGATACGCATATTGAACGGTCCGCCTTTTATTGCTTTGGGATCGCCTAAAGTATTATAATCGGTTTTGGTTTCCCAGCCCTCACCCTTAAAGCCTTCGCCGCCCTGCTCTGCAGAAACCGAAGGATCTGCGCCGGGAGGTGTATCGAATTGTTTAACGGAAACGGGTTTGGTATCAATTTGTTTTTTGGGTTTCGTAGATTTTCCGCAGGAAATAAAGAGTACGGAAATTATGATAAGTGCCAGAGCGCTTAGGAAAGCTTTATTTCTCATTTTTTGCTCCTATAAATGTGAATAGTTTCTATTGTTGCAGCTATTCCCAAATATCATAAATAGAAACTATATATAAAACCTTAAAATTAATCTAACTTTAATAATTGCATGATATTTAAGGGTGATTTATGGAGAGAATTTTTCATAATTTTAAGACAAAAACCCCCAATTTTTGGGGGTTCTTATTCAATTAACTGAAACAAAAAAATAAGGATATATCTAATACTTATATAGTGTGTGTTACACCATTTCGGCTATTGTTGCATTAACTTCAATTTCCGGCGGATCAAGCAGATGTTTTTTTACAGCACAAAGATTGGCTGCATTAATAACCGCATCTTTATACTTTGCCGGAAAACTTTCCGGTAAACTTATATCAAGAGTGATCTTTCCAACCAGCCTCTTTTCGAAATTGTAACTCACGCTTTGAGTGATCTTAATATCATCTGTGGGGATTGACCTCTGGTCGCAGAAAGATTTGACGTAAATTCCAGCACATGTGCCTATGGAAGCAAGAAAGAGATCGAATGGCGCAGGAGCTGAACCTTCGCCGCCGGATTCAACCGGCTGATCGGTTTTTATGACTATATCGCCAAACCTGGCATTAACTTTTTTCCCATCTTCAAAAAATATTTCCAATTTCATTTTTTTATTACCTGCTTAATGTAGTTAAATATCCATCAAACAAATATAACAGTTTTAGTTGCTAATAGCAACCAAAATAGACATGCGGCTGCATATATTGGCAGCGATAAATATCATTTTATTTATTGATATATATCATGGGTACTCTTTATTGATAAACTTAAGTTTGTAATAGGGAATACTAGATGGATGATTCATAAAAAACTAAATTAATAATATAAACTGTGAAGAGTTTTATGAAAAATCTATTTTGTGCATTTTTTTTGGTATCAACATTAAGTTTTGGGCAAGTTATACAATGGGTTGATGGTACGGGCGGCATTTCAATTGCAGTGGATAACTTACACAATGTTTACACTGTGGATTATGAATACAATCCCGCAGGCGATATTTATCTGATAAAGAGGGGTTCTGATGGAAGTTTTCTTTGGGTGGCAAAATACGACCAGACCGATAACAGCAAATGGGAAAAGGCTACCTGGGTTGAAACAGATAATCTTGGCGATGCAATTGTAACCGGTACGTTAATGTCGGGTTACTCAAACCCGGTAAATGCGGCAAGCATCGTAATGAAATTCAGTTCAACCGGTACTTTGCTTTGGAGAAATGTTTATGAAACATCATTTGACGGTTCTTACACAACAAAGTGTATAGTAGACGGCTCAAATAATATATATGTGCTTGGAATTGGCAACAACGGTACAGGGCAAGCGATCAAGATCAAAAAATTCGCGCCTGATGGATCAACCATTTGGACATACTACAATCCTGTTGGTATTGGCGCGCCTTCAAATTTCAAATTTACTCCTGATAATGCTATAGTGATTTCAGCCAGGGGAATATCCGGCAGTAGAAATGCATTTGCGAAACTTGATCTCAATGGAAATCATTTATGGAGCACACCCGGGATGAACAGTTTATCAATTGGCGATATTGCAGGGGATATCTCAGGCAACAGTTATATTGTAAGCGGGTTATATGGATCAAACACCCAATCAACAGTAACAAAAACTGACCCATCCGGCACAATTTTATGGCAAAACAATTTTAATCTTACGGGATTTAAAATTGAAGTGGGAAATGATAATCTTCCGGTAATTGCAGGTTACCCCAACAGCGGCACACCCGGTTCTTCATTCATTAAAGTAAACTCAAACGGCACCCTGCTTTGGGCAAACCCGAATGGCGACAGTACGTTTGCTTTCTTATCTCATGCCATGCTGAAACTTGACCAGTTCAATAATATCTATCTTGCAGCCGGATTAATGACGCATATGGGCGTTTGCAGGGTTAATAGTAACGGTTCCAATGGATGGACTGTAACAATACCCGGCAGCGGCTATGCAAACGCAATAGATATTGGAACCGACAACAGCATTTATGTTGTTGGCGGCTCAGCAACAGCAGGCGGTACGGGAAGAATAATGCAGCCATTGACACCGGTTAATGGTATCAGTATTTCAGTACCTTTAGTGAACTGGCTTGGGAATAACTACCCAAACCCGTTTAACCCGAAGACTATGCTTCAGTATGGTATATCTTCCGATGGGATTTATAAACTTACAGTTTATGATCTATCAGGCAGAGTAGTTTCAGTACTTGTAAATGGATTTAAAAAAGCAGGTGAATATTCGGAATCATTCGATGGCACAGATCTATCATCGGGGATGTATTTTTATAAGCTTGAAGGCAGCAATTATTCAGAAACAAGAAAAATGATCCTTATAAAATAGATGATTATATTCAAAAAAGCCCGGTAAACAACTTACCGGGCTTTTTTTACAAATAATTCACGGATAAATCCGTGGGCTAGTTCTCTATTATGATCAGTATTTTGCAGAGTCTCTACGAAGGAGGACTCTGCAAAAAAGGATATCTATCCAGGCTTTACTATTTCTGTTATTTTATGCAGGGTATTGGTAAACGCCTTTAGCTCGCTTTCGGAAACATTCTTCAGAATAGCGTGTTCACACTCACTCATAACACTGTTTATCTTTTTGACCGCGTTCAACCCTTTCTGAGAAAGCGTTACATTGAATACGCGCTTATCATCGCTGTGAACTGCCTCTTTCACATAACCGTTATCTATAAGTTTATCGATGACACGGCTGCCGCGTGATTTCGAAAGTCCCATTTCATCCGATAGCTTCATGCATGAAAATACTTTACCGGGCTCCAGCGCAAGGAGACCCTTATATTCCGCAGGTGAAAGCTTCAGATCCTTGCGGATACTTTCTTCTTTTGACATACATGTGAGCTTAAGCTCAAAAATAAGCTCTACTATACCTTTATTCATAAATTAATTGTTGTTACACGCAACTTAATGATATTTTCTTAAAATATCAATTTCAGTGCATACCGTGCTCTATTATAGAATAAAAGATCAATACCGCCAGAATGGTACCGGTAAGAACAGCCAATAGTCCAAATATTCGCAGTGAAATATCCCACACGAGCGGTGTTGGCTTTTTAACTTCAAATTCTTCGGCTATCCCCTGCTCTTTGTAACGATCCCACTGTGCCCCGCGCTCATGTATCATTTCCTTTTCGGTTACCTGCCCGTTGAATATAACAAAGTCCATCGGGAATTTTTCTGCCCTGAGATGTGTATTAAAAAAGTGGACAGTAAAAATAAAACCAACAGCCAGAAGTGCCTCATCAGAGTGAATTATTGTAGCGAGGTTGAAGATCCAGCCAGGCAATAAATAACCAAAGAATTCAGGGAACCAAAGAACAAGCCCGCTTGAGCCGATAATTGCTACTCCCCAAAAGACCGCGAGGAAGTCAAACTTCTCCCAATAGGTCCACCTGTCAAATGCGGGTTTAGGTCCGCGGAAAAAGAACCAGCGGAACATCGCCTTAGTATCCTGAATATCTTTCCGGTTTATGAACAAAGAGTCAGGGCCAAACAGCCGTTTCCAGAAGCCCTCCTTTGAGCGCTTTTTGGAAAATAAAAACCGGATACTCATTGCCAAAGTAACAAAGAAATACCCGAATGTTATCACGGCAGCAATACGATGTATAATACCTGCACTGCCTATACCGCCAAGGTAATCCATCAAAGCTTTGCCCCACGAGGTATAGTTAAATTTCAAAGGTAGTCCGGTTAGTGCAAGCGCGAGAAAGCTGGATACCACAAAAAGATGTAATGTAATATGTACAGGTTTGAAGCGCCTGTAAACTTTATGTTTTATTTTTACAGCAGTTGTTTTGCCCGCACCTGAGAAACTTGCAGCATCACGTTTTTGCTTCTTTTCAACAAATCCACGGAATGACCATAGAAGTGAATGGAACCAGAAGAAGAGGAATGTGCCTGCCAGAAGAAGGTTCATGAACAAAGTAACCCAGAAGAGTACCGGGTACTTCTCCCTGTTATTGGGTTCCGCATGAGCAATGAACTTCGAAAACCCGCTGCCCGCATTAGCATGGCATTTTCTGCATGTGTTTGTTAGATTAGATGCATTAACACTGGATGCAGTATCCTCTTTCGGGAGAATATTGTGCGAGCTATGGCAATCAGAACATCCGGCGACCTTTTCGGGATATCCTAAGCGCATGTTCTTTCCGTGGTAGCTTTCAAAGTATGTTTTGGCGGCAATTGTTGTAACCTTGTTTTTGAACATCAGGCTGGTATCTGCGTGGCATTTCATACATGCCTGCGTGTGGAATATCCTGCCCCGGGATACATCATCAATTTTGTTTATGGCATGCTTATTATGGCAATCTGTGCAGGTAGGTGCATCGTTGTTACCTTTTTCCAATGCCGTGAAGTGAACAGATCTAAAGTAAGCTGATTCATTTTCGTGGCACTGGCTGCATAATTTGGCAGCAGCTTTTTTATCGTTTTTGATCGAAGTGATCGAGTGTATATCCGCATGGCATTTTGAGCATGAAACGGGAAGTCGAGCTGAATTATGGATACTGGTTTCATGCTCTTTTGAAATTGTGCTATGACAGCCGGCACAGTCCGTTTTTTTAAACGAAACTATACAGGGATTTTTTCCTGAATTCAATTTGTTTACCGAACTTTCCCCATTTTGGATATGGCAAGCAGTGCACGTTAACGTTTTGTGTACAGATGAACTCAATTTTTCTGCTGAAACATGTTTTTCATGGCATTTCATGCACTCACTGTTAGCCAATGGTGAAACTGTAGAAGTTTGTGCATCTGCCTGCCCGGCTGCTGTTCCAAGGATCAGCAGGAAGGTTATTACTTTAAGTATATCAGATAGTAATTTCATAAAATCATTCTTTTAGGATTTAGCTGCACAGCCCGCCGGACCGTTTTTTTGTGCTGATCTTTATTTTTGGAGTAAAAGCATCCTTGGGAAACAATTGAAGTACTTCCGCTGGCGGCGAATCTAAATTAAAAGTTTTTCCGGATACCGTTTTGCCCCCGAAAAGCGTATTCCAGTCATGTAAACCATTTTCAAGAATATAAACATTGCTTACACCCTGAACTTTTAAATACTTCCATGCCAGGGTAGAAACGGAATCATTATCAGCGATCAAAACTACTACACCCTGGGCAGGAAGCTGCACAAGCGGTGCGATAAACTTGGGAACCAGAATATCTTCAGGTTTTGTATTTTCTGAGCCGCTGAGATGGAAAGTTTTGAATTCACTATCTGAACGAAGATCCAGCGTAACCAATTTGATAGAAGCATCATTGTATGTTTTAACGTACTCAAGCGGATGAATAAATACATCACGTGATGCAAGCTGACCTGAATACTTGTTTTCCATCAGGCTCCATTTACGAACAGGATCAGGCTGACCGATGAACCAAACCAGAGAAGCAGAAACTACTAATGCTGCGGCGCCATAAACATAAGAGCGTTTAGTGATCTTCCATGACCAGCTTAGATCTTTACCTTTTGTTCTGAAAAACTCTTCGGTTTTTTCGGCTCCGTAAAACATAACGAGTGCCATTAGCGTTACAGCAAATAATGTTGCACCAATTGACCAGCCAAGCCAGTCGGATAGAAGATATCTTTCCGTGAATGAAGAATTCCAGAAATCTTCAAAAGCCGGTAGTGATTCGCCAAAAAATCCTGCACCTAAAACGGTGCCGATAAGAAAGAAGAGTCCGTCAATTTTAAGACTGGCTACCGAAACTAACGAAGTGCCCGGGCAATAACCGCCAACTATAAAACCTACACCCATAATGAGTCCGCCAACGATTCCCGGCCAAAGGAATGTTTGTGTTACTGATATCTGCGAAAAATCAAGTATCCCGATAGCTGCTGAAAGAAATATTAAAATGGCGGCTACTATGATGGCGGTAAACATTGTTTTCAAAACAGTCATGTCTTTCAGATAGAACTGTGCGGCCAGCCGGCGTGAGTCACCAAATCCCGCCAATTCCAGCGAGACACCAAATCCGATACCAATTAGCACAAACACGGCATATCCGCCGAATTTTCCGAGTACTGCAATAACATCTATAGGTAACATAATGAACTAATTTTTTTATTAATTGATTTGAACCGGAGCCAACCGGATCAAAAACTTATGATCGATATGGTTCAGCCCACAAGCGGCGAACAAAATAAGCAACAGCATACCCACCGATAAATACACTGAACATAAATGCCCAACTTCCCAGGGAAAGAACTGCCCCGCCTGATAATGCCTGCCCCGAAGTACATCCGCGCGCGAACCTCGCTCCATACCCCATAATAATACCGCCTAACAACGCAAAAATCAGCCTCTGAAGATTTGAAATTTGCGGGCCTTTGAATATTTCGAGTTTCAACCTGCCATTATACCATGCCGAGATCATTCCACCCGCAAATGTGCCAATAAGCAGAAACACACTTGCATGATCGAGCGGATTGGTTTCTCCGGCTCCCATCAAAGCAAAAGTACCTATTACATCAACATGTGACTGTGAGATCAGCTTTGCAAGCGCAACATGGATACGGCTTATTGCACCCGATGCACCTAAGCCGCTGTGTGTTAATGCATATGCGCTGAAAAGAACCACACCAAGAATGGCCCCGGCAAAATATGGGTTCTTAAATGGTTTTGGTTTATTTTTTATAAAATTTTTCATTTTAATAGATTCTATTTTTTGGAACCCTGAACAGGATCGTTTTTGTATCCTAATTTCAACCAGTTCAAACGCCCGCCGGAAGAATGACAATCTGTGCATGTTAATGCATTTTTACTTGTTGTTACCATATGATTGATAGGCCAGTACATTTTTGTTTTTGCAAAACCATATTTTCCGCTGTAAGGCAGGTTATTCAGTCTTGCCCCCGTTTCAACTGCATATTTCCAATCGAACTTAGTCCAGTAGCCGCCTTCACCGCTTGTTAGCGGCGGAATGATAATATTGTTAACCATATCATACGGCTGTGTTGCATGATGAACTTTAAACGGCCAAATTTTTGCTTTCCTGTCATCACGTGAACCAATTGGGTGATTCATATTATGTTCAGTTTCTGAATCAAGTACATCACCAATAACATACCTGTCCATTCTGCCGTTAAACCAGGCATAGGTTGGAACAACTCCTTCTTCATATTGGAATTCACCCTTGATCTTAAGGTATTCATGAGTGCTTTCTTTCCTGGTCGTATCACCTGCTTTTGACCAGTCCCAGTTCATTTTTGTCGGGAGTTTTCTGGCAAACTCCGGAATGTGGCAGGTTTGACAAGCAACACGGGCTGTATGTTTATTGAGCCGCTGGTCTTTATGAGGACTTTCGGTATGACATTTCTCACAGCTGAACCTTACTTCTTTGGTTTTTTCTGTATATGTTGTATTTACTTTCCCCGATATGAAATGCTCACTTGTAGTATGACAATCAATACACTGAAAATTCAGTTTGCCCATATGGAAATCAAGTTCTTTATTTGCATTCAGGAGCGATTCATCCAGGTCACCGTGTTTAACACCCATACCGCCGCCGCCGCTAAAATGGCAAACACCGCAATTCTCGCGGCCGGGGCGATGCACGCTTCCGGCAACCAGGCGGAGGTTTACATTTTTATCAGGCAAACCGCGTTTTGATTTTACATATGTACCCGAGCCATCATGGCATACTAAACAATCAACATTCTCTTCCTTTGTGAAATCGAAATTCTCATCCCCCCAGCCATAACCTGCGTGGCAAGTTGTACAGGAAGCCCAGTTCCCAACAATGCTGATGCAAAAATTGTTTACCTGGTTCTTTTTCCCAAGCGGCATATCCTTGCCGTTACGAACAACATCGCCGCTGATCCAGGTCCAGTGCGCAGTTTTCATAACTTCCTTGCCGCTGTTTGGATGGCAGCCAATACACTTACGAGTAACTTCCTGCGGAGTAACAATTGAATCCTTGAAAAAGGCGGTATGATCTAAATGCGGAAGCAGGCGCCCTTCAAGCGGATTAACGGGCTTTGGAGCAAGGTTGTTATCTGAACGGGAATCCTTATTGCATGAACTTACTGCGATCAGCAATATCATGGCTATTCCCAAATAGAGTAACAAATAATTTACAGACTTGATCTTATTCATTTTCAATACAAAGTGTGTTAGTTGCAGATCAAAATTCATGCTATGATTCCCCGGATTCTGAATTCCATATTTGTAGATCTTTCGTATTCTCTGAGGCATTAAAATAACCGGGGCCCTCCGTAATTTAGATAGCGGTAACCGAAGCTTCCAATAATTTCCAGTTTTCTTCTCTGAATTTTATGTACCCCGTTATGATCATTCTATATATCAGTACTTCCAGTCAATCGAAAGATGGAAAAGCATTGTTTCAAGTGACGATCTGCTGCTGTTATATTCCGAAGCAATGGTGCTTGGATTTGAAGCTGTCAGCTCTTTATTCAGTGCCATTTCATACGCAAAGTTCACAGCGAATTTTTTGTTCAGGTTAAATGTTCCGCCTGCCATAATGTGATTTTCTACTATTGCCGGGAATACAGGGAATACTGTCGATTCCGGTACCGGGTTTGTTCCGTATGTGAACCCTGCGCGGAATGTGAATAGCTTTGAAAAATCATACTCGCCGCCTGCGTGAATTACATATGTATCTTTCCACTCCAGCGGGAAGTTAAGTGAAAATGAACCGGTGTTGCCAAGCATGCGGTTAATATTGGCATTCTGTCCGCCGGACATATTAAGCTGCATTTTTTCAAATGCTTTCTTCCAGTTTAACCATTCAAGATCCATACCCAGTCTGAGCTTTTTGTTCGGAGCGTAAGAAAATCCGAAGCCAATTGATTGCGGCATTGAAAGTTTGTTTTCCAGGTCATATGTAGCTTTTGCTCCAAGCGAGAGATCAATTCCCATTTGTGAAAATGCAGTCATAGCCGAATCCATTGCCTGCTGCTGTGTTATACCCGGGTAATTTGTCATATAGCCTGTTACAACCCTTCCGAAAGCGTCATTCATCTGGTAGGTCATATCCATATTAGCCGTACCGTTCTTATAGGTGAAATCAACAGGCAGTGTGTAACTTAAGCCGAGTGAGAACATATCGTTCACTTTGTATGCAAGTCCAAGCTTTCCGCCGAAGCCGAATGCTGATAGCCCGCTCATATCTGCTGCCGCCGTAACTTCGCTGTAGCCCAGCCCGCCCTGTGATTGCGGCGCTGCGAACATCTGGCCGAATGTCATTCCGGTCTGCGGATTAATTACACCTTTCAGTTCGTTTGGTGATAAGCTGTACGGCATTTTGAAATCCATCATGCTGTAATACAAGTGTGCAGAAAAACCGGCTGAGAAATTTTTGCTGAATTGGTAAGAGAGTGAAGGTCCGCCCTGCATAACAGCAAATTTTGAATAGTACGGCTGCTGGACGTAATTGCCTGATTGATCTTTGAATAACTGGTGATTCATTGTGAAATCAGAACCCATGCCGCCGTTTGTGTAGAAACCAAGTCCTAAGGTTACATTTGATTTCTTCGGCCTGAATGTTGCACCGAATGAAGGCAGCGGGTAAACCGTGGATTTTCCTTCTGCATCATTAATGCTGTTGGAAAATTTCAGCTTTGGGATCATTACGGAAAAATCAGCAGTTACCATATTTTCTTTAAGGAAAGATATTCCTGCCGGGTTTGTCATAAGCAGGCTGGTATTATCGAAAAAACCGGTAGAAACTCCTCCCCTGCCGGTAGTTTTGGCATCAAAGCCTATGAGTCGTGTACCGTTTTGTGCAAACGAAAAATTAAATGCAGCAAGAAGAAGCAGCAAGATGGTATATTTTTTCATATTCAGTTTTAGGTTAAATTTGTCAGATTCGCTACGAATAGTCGCTAATAGCAACTATTATTATACAAAGATAATATCATGCCCTGCGATAAAATATGTCCTGTATCAACAGAAAACATGACAAATGTCATTTATTGTCATTAGCAACCAAAATCATATTTACATATGACCTTCATCCCCGGCAGCGCCGATGACTTGATTTCTCTAAAAAAATATATTATGTTGCTATTAGCAACTAATTAAAGCCTGCGGTTGTTTTAAAAACCAAAGGGAACCGAAGATTGTTATATATTATGAAGAATTTAATACTAATCCTCTTTGTTTTGGCAGTTGTTTCTACAGGAACCGGCTGCAATAAAGAGACAAAAAGCACAATAAAGGGTACTAAAATGGAACATTTAACGGCAGCAGCATTCAAAGAAAAGGTGTTTAACTACGAAAAGGAAAAAGAATGGAAATTTGCGGGTGATAAACCTGTAATTATTGACTTCTACGCGGATTGGTGCGGACCGTGCAAGATAGTTGCTCCTGTTCTCGAAGAACTCTCAAAAGAATATGATGGTAAAATACAAATATATAAAGTAGATACAGAAAAAGAACAGGAACTTGCTTCGGTGTTCGGAATTCAAAGCATCCCTTCAATTCTTTTTATTCCCATGAGCGGAAAGCCGCAAATGTCGGTAGGCGCACTTCCCAAAGAAGGATTCGTACAGGCAATCAATGAAATACTTCTTGTAAAGCAGGAAAACTAACTTAATATCATGAAAAAGAATATGGGTTCGGCTGATAAAGCCATACGGATAGTAATTGCCGCAGGAATATTTGTTTTGTACTTCACCGGCATTATTTCCGGCGTAGTTGGAATTCTGCTTATGGTCTTTGCAGTAATATTTGTATTAACAAGCCTCGTCGGAACATGTCCGCTTTACCTGCCGTTTGGACTAAGTACATTGAGGAAATCAGCAAAAGTACAGCAGAAATAATTATGAAGATATATTTGAACAATAAGTTTGTTAAAGCAGGTCTTTACAGCTCAATTGGCGCAGTGCTTGGCTATGCATATTATTATTTTGTAGGATGCACAAACGGTTGCCCGCTTTCATCAAACTGGTACATTACAACGGGGTATGGACTCCTTATGGGTCTGACGATGGCATTTCCGGGCAAAAAGAAATCACAAACCCCGCCCGAAGGAAGCGCACCTGGTTCTTAAAATATAGTAGTAAAAATGGAATATTGGGAGATTGGATGGATCTTCCGATACCTTTCTGAATAAAGTCCTCTCCAATAATATGAAGAGGGCTTTTTTTATTCAGCTGCTATTCAAATGCTATTTTGAAAATTAAATTATTCTGCATAAATTTGAAAAACTTCGAACCAAAGTAAAATGCTGAATAAAGAAATTAAGGAATACAACAGCTCTCAAAGTGAGAATGACAGCAAAATATGTAATGTTCTCTCAAGGGAGATAGATAAAAATCTTGAAGGTGCCGAGAGTAAGCTGTGGCATGGCCATCCTGTTTGGTTCATTGATGGGAATCCGATTGCAGGCTACAGCAAGCTAAAGGATTGTATCAGGCTATTGTTCTGGAGCGGGCAGTCGTTCGATGAACCGGATCTGGTAAACGAAGGTAAATTTAAAGCCGCCGAAAAACGATATACTTCATCTAAACAGATCGACAAAGATGACCTGAAACGCTGGCTCGAAAAAGCATCCGTTATACAATGGGACTACAAAAATATTGTAAAACGAAAGGGTGTTTTGATAAGGCTATAAAAAACCCCCTATGTTTAGGGGGTTTCTTAAAATATATAACCAGCGGCAGTTACGATTGCGAAACAACAAAAATATATTTTAGCAGAGAGTCAGAATTGTTTATCACATTGTGTTCTGTTTCAGGCGGATTGTAACCAATATCACCCTTTGTAACAGGTCTTTTAACCCCGCCGGCTTCAATTTCGCCTGACCCTTCAATTACAACAATTATCTCTTCATTTTTTCCGGTAGTGTGACTTCCGACTGTTTCACCCGGTTTTAATGTTACAAAACCTGAGTGCATTTTGGAAGCATTTTCTTTGTTCAGTAAATTAAAATATTTCCCGCCGTCATCGTTGATCTTCAAAACGAATGGCATAAGTTTGCTTTGTGTGTTTTCCATTTATTCTCTTTCTTTGGCTATGATCCATTTAGCTGCAAACGGCAGAATAACAATTTGACCAAGCACAGCGAATACGCCCGGCATCAAGGCATTATATGTGTAATCAGGGAAATTGCCTGCAAATGAACCTGAAATTAAAACTGTCAGCAGGAATAAAATTCTGCCCGCAATCAGAGCGATTACAATGGCAGCAAATGAATTCAGTTTCAGGTTTTCTCTCATATAACCGGCTATGAAACCATATGCGGTCAATTCGATTGTCATAGGCAGCAGCATAGCAAGATACGGCATACCCGAGATCATGAAGCTTAACGATGGCGCAACAAATCCCGATAGCGCGCCGCCCTTTTTGCCATACACAAGCCCGGCAAGTATAATAGTCCAGTGCATTGGCAGCAAATATCTTACCGGCGCGCCTGCCAGGTGAGCTAATACCGGCAATCCTATGGCAAATGCCACAAACATCGATGTAAACATGTACGGCCTAACTCCTTTAAGCTCAAGTGTGAATGGTTTCACAACAACAGATGTATTATTCATATTTTCTCCGTTTTAAAAGATA
Organism: Ignavibacteria bacterium; assembly: GCA_014879675.1. GTDB lineage: Bacteria > Bacteroidota > Ignavibacteria > Tepidaquicellales > OLB5 > OLB5. The sequence continues at coordinate 19,690 of JACSRQ010000123.1, read as the reverse complement.
TTATAATTTAATTTTATTCCCGCTTTAAAAGTTCTTCCGGGCATTGGGTAATCATAAACAGTAAAGTATTGTCTATCAAACAGGTTTTCTCCTGCAAGATAAACCATCAACTGTTTTACCGGGTAATACGCCAGCGAAAGATTCAACAATGCATAATCCGGCAGTTTTTTTGCTGAATTATTTGCGCCATACAGCTTTTCTGTATATTCAAGTGATGCGGATATACCAAAAACCATGTAATGATATTTTGCTTCTGCGAAAATCCTGCGCTGCGGATTGCTTTGAGTCAGTTTCCCAGGCTCTACATATGAGGCAGAGAGATCGAGCTCAAATCCTTTGACAGGCTTCATACCCATGCTAAGCTCAACTCCCCTCACAACAAAGCTGCCGGAATTGCTGAGTTTGAGATTAGGATAAACGCCGCCGGTTTGAATGATGTTACTGCCTTCTTCATAGTAAAAAACCGGTTCAAAGGAAAGGATATCTTTGTAGTTGTACTGCAGTCCCGCTTCAAGGCTCCACATTGTTTCGGGTTTAAGATCCGGAGTTGGTGCGGGAAAGAGGTATAGCTCTCTTATTGTCGGACTCCTGAATCCTTTCGAAATGTTTGTTCTGAAAGTAAGGTTTTCTTTTACACTGTAAGAAACGCCGAATTGAGGTATCAATTCGTTTCCAAATATTGAATTATGCTCTAACCTTAAGCCAGCATTAACTGCAATTTTCTTCAGAAGAAGGTACTGCATATGTATGTAACCGCCGGTTTCATTCAAAAAGTACTCACCAAACTGGAAGCCCGTTTTTGTATTTTCAGCATTCCCCCCGTAATTTTTGTAGTCAATTCCAACCGAGAGTGAAGCATTTTTGATTTTAGTAAGTGTCTGGTAGAAGGATAAATTCACATCTCTATCTTTGGAATGAAATCCGTCGTATATTTTGTGCTCGCCATAGTTATAGATGAGCTTTAACGCGCCTTCAGTAAAATTGTTACGGTTTTCAATTGTGAAGCCGCCGTTCATTCGGGTAATATCTACCCAGTTATCAATTTTTGGCGCACTTTGCGAACCGGGGTCAAAGGTCCTGAACTTCGTATAGTTCCCATCCGCAATAAGGTCAAAATTATCATTTATTTTATAACCGGTTTTCAGGTAACCATTATTCAGGTTAAACTCTGAATACGGCCTGGAACCATTTGACTGCTGATGGCTGTATGAAACATACGCGTCAAACTTACTTTTTTTGTATCCAATACCCGCATCACCGATCAGGGAAGCAAAAGTTCCGTAAGACTGGTTGAGATTGAACGAATACCCGTCATTTTTTTCCCGCCTGGTTATGATGTTTATCACGCCGCCCATAGCATTGGTACCATATAGAAAAGAACACGGCCCGCGGACAACTTCAATACGCTCTGCATTGGAAGTAATATAGTTATCAGGCAGCGGATGCCCGAAGAGTCCCATAAACTGCGGTCTTCCGTCGAGCAGTATCAATACCTGTGTATTTGGATTCGAGCCAACACCCCTTATGGTTAACTGCCCTGCTGAACCCTGTGCAAGTCCGTACCCCAGGTTACTGCGCCCGGTTACAAATAGGCCGGGTACCCTGGATTGTATCAGGGAAAAAACCTGCGGTATGTTCGTATTATTTATATCTTCTCTTGTAACCGTAGAAATTGTTAAGGGAATGTGTTTGCGAAGTGTTTCGATCCTTGTGCCTGTAACTACAATTGGATCAGTAAAATATGTTTTGCCGGAATCAGTTTGCGAAAACGAAACAGCACTAATAAAGCAGAATAAAGCAATAAAGAGTTTCATCCAACATTCTCATCCTTCCAGTATTATTTATATGAAGCCATGAGCGTCAACTTTCCCTGTTTTACACCTTTGAAACCGAAAATACTTTCAGCCAGCGGCTTGATTTTTGAAGCCTTATCTTTTACAATAATTATTTCGAGGCAGTTATCGTGATCAAGATGTATATGAGTTGAGAACTGGATACTTTTATAAGAATCATGCTGAACAGTATTCAGATTCTTCTGAATTTCCCTTTTGTGATGATCGTAAACGAACGAAATTATACCGAATACAAAGGCATCGGGATCAACTATCTTTTCATCAGCAAGTTTATCGCGAATAAGGTCACGAATAGCTTCAGAGCGGTTTTTATACTTCTTTTTAGAATTATATGTATCGAAATGGCGGAGTAATTCGTTTTCTATTGATATACCGAAACGTACTAATTTGCTCATGGTGTTACTTTTGATACAAAAATAGCACGATTAAAAAAGCTGTGCAATGCATAAAATAATACTCCAGAATAATTTTAAACAAAGCCTGCCTAACAAAAAAGCCCGCCGTTGTTAGCGGCAGGCTTTCTTAATATCTAATTTAGATCTATATCCTCGGACCTTTTTGTATTTGTTTAAGCATTTCTTCGGTCGGGCTCACATCCAGGTTATCTTCTTTCCCCTTCTTTATAGCTAGCTTGCAGTATTTTTCTGCTTCATCAAGATCACCCAGCTTAAACTGAATAGCTGCGTAGGTATCGAGGTTATAATAGGTTTTATCAAGCTCAATTGATTTCTTAGTCCACTTTGATGCCTTTTCGAGCGACTTCTCATCGCTTAGGTTTTCGTATACAGTCCATGCATATGAATTAAGCGAGCCTGATGCAGCCTGTTTATCCGAATAATCAAAATATTTATTAATATATTCATCAGCATATTTAACAAACTTCTTCCAATCGCCCTTTGCCTGGTAAAAATCAACGTATGACCTGTAGCGGAACTGGTCGGGCAGCTTCAGCCCAAGAGACTCAATCCCTTTAAAATAGTTTTCCAGGTCCTTTTCGCTCCACATCGAGGCATTCTGAAAAATATCATAGCCGTAAACATAAAATATCTTGTCATTAACCGCTTTTTCACTCTTTACTGCGGCAAACTTATCCCTGTTTGAAACCATGTACTTGAACATATCGCTTTTGGGATCGGAAACCAGGTCAATTATCAGTGCAGCATTCTCGCTGTTTGCCCATTCTTCCTGCGGCTGTGTTTTGAAATACTCATTCATCACATCTTCATACGGCAGCATTGAAGTTACCAATGCGCGCATATATTTCCTCACAAGCTCCGGGTTACGGTCACCCGCCTTATATTTTTCTTCCAGAGTTGAAAACCTGGTTTCAGGGTTGGCAACATTTTTTCCAGCAGCGAGGAAAAGCTCCGGACTCATTGCGCCGATCTTCTTTTCAACAACCTTACCGGTTCCATCTATATATAGTATAGTCGGGTAGAATTCGATCTGGTACTCTTTGGCAAAATCAACGCCCTCACCTTTTTCAGCATCGATCTGGTAGTTAATGAATGTTGAATTATAAAACTCGCCTACTTCAGGTTTAGTAAAAACATCCTTTGCCATCATTTTGCATGGTACGCACCAATCAGCGTATGCATCAACCATGATCAGCTTATTTTCAGCTGCGGCTTTATCTTTTACAGATTGCCATGTGCCTTCTGTGAACTGAATGCCCTGCGAAAAAACAGTTGCAGCAGCTAAGATAAGGCAGGTTATAATTGTTTTTGTTCTCATAATTATGCGGGTTAAGTTATGTAAAATTGTATATTCATAAAAATACTACAATGTATGTGAATTATAAAGCACGAAATTAATCTTGCGAACCCGGGGAAGCAGCATAGCGGCAGTGCTTTTTGAGTGAACTGATTGACTTCAGATTAGCTACAATATTTATTGTTTTTATAGTATTTTAGGTCTTCAATTAGTGAACTTAATATGAAACCTGATATTACTGAGATAAAATCCGCTCTTTCTAAGAAAGAATTTGAAAAATTTGGTAAATTTATGAATTCACCGTTTTTCAATACGGAGCAGCGCTTCATTTTATTATATGATGCACTTGCTGAAGGGAATCCGGGCAGGAAAGAGCTGGCGGAGAAAATTTTCGGTCCTGGCAGTGAGCCCTCAGAAGACCGTTTCAGAAAGCTGGTATCGGAGTTTATGAAACTGTACAAACGATTTCTTGCAGAGTGCGAGTTTGAAAACAACCAGGCAGAGCAAAGCCTGATGCTGCTGGAGAGATACATGAAAACTGAAACACGGGAAGATTTCCTGAAGCACGCCAACGAAACGATCCGCTTTTTAGGCAGCAGCGCGGTTAAAGACGAGATATATTACCGCAACATGGTAAGCGCACTTTCTATGAAATACTCTGTAGAGGATGTTAATACCAAAGAAAGCTCAAAAGATACTTCCATTGTTCTCAATCATTACACCGACCGTTATTTTGCATCAATGAAGATGTTCATCTTCCAGAGACTGACGAGCCTTGAGTACACATTCAGTGCCAACCTTGATACACACAAAACATTTTATAACGAGCTGGCGGATTTTATAGAGGTGAACAGGGATAAGCTGAAGCAATATGACCCAGAAATTTACCTGCGTTATATTGAGCTGAAGCTTGATACGGAAGAATTCAGCGAAGAAAGATACAGGGATTACCTCGAAATACTTGATGCTCAATCATGGCAGCTGAATATAAACTCAAACTATTCATCCCTGCTTAACCTGCTTTCAAAATTTGTTAATTCCGGTGACCACTCATTTCAAGCGAAAATACTTGAGCTATCGGATCAGTGTCAACGGCTGAATTTGTATAAGAACCATGGGATTTCGTACATCGATTACAAGATCATCATTGAAAATGCTATCAGTATTGGCGAATATGATAAGGCGCTCGTTTTTGCGCAGGAAAACGGCGGTTACCTTAACCATGATCAAAAGGAGAGCATTTCATTTTTGATGCTTGGCAAGATATACTTTTTTAAAAAGGACTATAACATGTCCAAAACATATCTCAACAAAGTTTCAATTACCGATTACATTCATTACATCGAAGCAAAGCTGATTTCATGCAGGATCGAATTTGAGCTGAGAAATTACGTAACGGTGTTTGAATATGTGCATACGGTGAAAAAATTCCTGAAGCAGCACACAGATATTGGCAGACATTTTATTTCGGCATACAACACCTTCCTTTCAGCGTTTAACAGGCTCACGCAAATTGCAGCGGGTAACCTCACAAGTGCTGAAAAGAATATGGAGCTAGATCTTCTAAAGAACTCTGTACTAAAAAACGAATCTCCCATGTATGCAAGTGCCTGGCTTATGGAAAAGATCCGTGAAAAAATGAAGGCGGATCATTGATCCGCCTCGATTTTTATGAAGCAATCCGATTATTCGCCCGTGGGAGGATTCTTCGGTCCCCCGCCGTTATATCCATCGGTTGAATCCTCTGTTACTTTGTATGAAAGATCCTCATAACATTTCAGGGTTGTGGGTCTTTCACTTGTGAATAAATTTGAAACTGATGCAGCGGTGATAACGATTACTGCCAATGCTGATAACAAAAAGTGTTTGGTTTTCATGTCTTATAGACCTTTCCTTATGGTTTAGTTTGATTTATTCCGGGGGTTCAGGCTTCAGCCGGCTTAGGCCATCACCACAGGAACTATACAAACATATTTTCGAATCTGACAGAAAAATTCAGAGAGCGATTTTTGGAGATTTTGGTCTATAATTGTGGTTTTTTGAGTATTTTTGGATTTAAGGGCTTTGATTTAATGAATCATGTGTGACCCCGCTGGGGTCATTCTTTTTAGGTGGATCTGCTTCTATAAATGTGTGACCGCTACGCGGTCAATGCAATAAGAGATTTTTGGCATTTACGGTGCAAGAAATATGGTCGCAGTTCTCTCCGAATGACCTCAAAAGCAAACCCCCGACCTGAATTGACGCAGGAGATTGCTCATCGATTTATTATCATTGTTTAGAAACCTGTAACTTTGCTCCCCCCTTCTGAACTGCTATGGCAGTCAGGGAAGCGAACTGCTATGGCAGTCAAGAGGGAGGACAAAAATTCAGCTTCATGCTTTTGTCCCCCCTTTTGCTTCTGAAAAGGGGGGAGGGTGTACTTGAGGATTGGGCAATTGAAGTTTACTCGATATTCATTTCCATCGAAGAATACGAACGGGGGTTTGATTGTAATTTTGGTGAAATTAGTGTAATTCGTGGCTAAGCATTTTTATGATCGCTTCTGTTGCAAAAATTCTAAAAGCAAACCCCCGACCTGAATTGACGCAGGAGATTGCTCAACGATTTATTACCATTATTTAGAAACCTGCAGCTTTGCTCCCCCCTTCTGAGAAGCGAAGGGGGGACAAATTTCCCAGTTGTTGGTGTTTTCACCATCAACAATTCCATCGAAGAATTCAGTCGGGGGTTTGTTTTTAAAGATCTTGAGGTTGCTTTTTGAAGCTAAGACTATGAATCCAGAATTGATTTAATTTCTGCAAGGGATTTTGAATGTGGTTTTTCGCCAAGCTCTTCTTCGTAATTTTTGAGCATGGTATTGTAACAGCTTACAGCCATGGCTTTGCTGCCAATAGAGCTGTATGCTTTGATCATTTTGATATATGCGGCATCATTAAGCTTATCTTCGTTTATCAGCATCGCGGCATATTTCACAACATCTTCCGGGCGGTTGTGTTTTTCAAGCAGGTTTACCAATTCAGTGCAGATATCTATAAAAAGGTTTTTATATTTTACTCTAAGCTCTTCACACCAGCCGTCATAATATCCCGGCATAAAATCACCCCTGTACAGTTCTGCTGCTTTTATAGCATTGGTGATCTTTTCTTCGTCGCTTGAATGGGTAAGCTGTACCTTTGCGCAGTACTTTTCGAACTCATCGTTTTCGGATACATAATAAAAATCAGGATTCAGCCGCAGGGTTTTATCTTCGTAAACTATATACTGCGGATTTATGTCAGATGCTTTTGACTTCGCCGCTTTTTCGCCAGTACCGGCATAGATCTTTAATGCTGTTCGGATATTGTAAATTGTGCTGTGGTACATTGTATCAGCTTTCGCCTGCGGGATATCGTCGAAGAACATATCCAGGATCATGTCCTTTGTATGAACTCTGCCCGGGTCACTCATTAAATACGCAAGCAGCACTTTGCTTTTTTTGCGGATCCATTTATCTTCACTCATCTTTTCTCCCCGCAGGTAAAACTCCGTTTTGCCGAACGGCGAGAACCTGATATCCGTAAGCTTCCGGCTTTCCAAAGCCAGCCTTGTCTTGGCTTCATCGGAGAGCCACGGGATGTTGTTCCTTGATATCAATGATGAATATGAAGATTGAATAAAACTTCTACTTATGTTTTGCGATAGTGCGAGATCAAACAGCTCGCGTGTAATCGGGAATAGTTTTTCAACATACGTAAACAGCTTGAAACCTTCACTCAATTCCAATGCTTTTTTCAAATAGATTACTGAAGCGGAGATCTCTTTTAACTTGAGAAGACAATACGATGTTTGAAAATAAGAAAGTATCAACGCAGGTTTCATATTGTTCTTTTCAGCAAGCTCATTGTAGGATTCAAGGACATCAAAATGATTGCTGGTACTCAGATCACCGGAATTTTTAAGACTGATCATAGTATCAAAAAAGCGGGGGTATTGAGTAAAAAATACATCTTTCGAGGTTAACTCCTGTTTTAGCAGTTCTAAATAGTTCAGTGCTTTATTCAAGTCGCCTGCAAAATATGCGCCAAAAGCGAGCATGGCAAAATTAAACAATTTAAAATTAACGATGCCTGCCTCTGCTTCAAGCCGTATCAATTTGTTAAACTTTGCTTCGCTGGTTTCAAAATCACCTGTTTCGTAGTACAATACGGCTTCCGTTTTCACAAATTTTCTTTGGTATAGCCGCAGCGGATACGTTCGATATAGTTTCTTCATTTCATTCAGGTTTTCAAATGCATCATCGAACATCGAGAGATGCGCCTGCAAAATAATTAGATAGTTCAGGCTCGTTAACCTGTTCATTATAGTGCTTGAGCGCTCTGCATCCTTTTTCCTGTAGAATAATGCCTGGATAAACATACCTGTATCATGATAAATATGGCCAAGTATGCGGGTTGCTTCATTTTGAATTTCTTCATCTTTGCTAACACTAATCGCCTCTTCCATGTATACAGCAGCCAGTCTATAATGTTCAAATCCCTGTTTGAATTCCAACCGACCCTTTACAAACAGCAGGGCACCCTTTTCAGCATCAGAAATATTTTGTTCAAGCACGCCAGCAGCGCCCTTGATGAGATCATATTCTTTAAGTACAAAATATGCTTCTATCAGCAGCAAGGTATGCTTCACCCTGTTAGCTTGAGAAACAACATCGCCGTATTCCGATAGGATCCTAACGGCTTCTTTTGCATTATTTTGAACATGCAGATAAAATTTCGCAGAAAAATAGACAAGCTCATAGTCTTCTTTCAGCAAAACTGCCGGAATATTATCAGCGAAATCTACCACTTGCTCGGATTTATAGCTCCTGAACAGATATTCAAAGTTCTCTTTGAAAATCTTTAATGCCGGGCCGATTTCACCGGCATCTGAAAACAGAAGCAGTGAATCAGCGTAATTTTCTTTGGAGAGATAATATTCTGCAAGGGAAGCTCTTATGCTGCTCATTTCTGCAGGTGAAAATGTATGTTTAATTTCTTCTAGCAGAAACTTTCTGAAGAAGCCGGTATATCTGTAATGGATTTCGCCTGAAACTGCAAGTGATCTCTCAAGATACAGATTCAAAGAACCGGTTTTTTGGATATAGTTTTCCGGTTCCTTTAGTTCCAAAGCAGTATTGCATAATTCTATGGTAAAGTCTTCAGGTATAGATGTTTTGAGCAAAAAGCTGCGCAGGTCATCATCAATTGAATTCCATGATTCGCTTACAAGGTAGCTATTCAATTCCTGAAGATCAGCATGTTTGCTTTCAGCATTTTTAAACTTCTGTAATGAAAGATATATACCTGCGGGCCAGCCAGAGAGTTCATGATAGTAAGTGCTGATGAAATTTGCACTGTTAACAATTGGAAACGAAGAATCCACAAGTTCCCGTGTTTCTTCAAGTGTAAATTCCATATCTTTCTGACCAATGGTTACCATTTTGTTCTTTACCTCTAATACTGGGTAATTAACAGGGACTTTATGGCGTGAAGAAATTATCAGCTTCAGTTTTGAAGCATCCAAAGAGACCAGAGTAGTGAGCAGGTTTCCGAGCCAGTCCGCATCGGTTTCCCTGTCAGCAAACTGGAGATCATCAATCATAACTGTAATTCCACCTTCCGAGCTTTCTATTTCATTAACCAAAAGCAGGCAGGTATCTTCTAAAGCATCGAAAAGCTCCTTATTCTGCTGCTTGCCAATGATGAGTTCTTCAATTAAGGGAAGCAGATCTCTGCCTATTGCAGGATACAGATTATTGATAGCCGCAACCAAAGAATGAAAAAACTGCAAAGGTGACCGGTTGTATTTGGTCATATTCAGCCAAATGGCATTTCTGCTTTCAGCATAAGAAGAAATTAGCGTAGTTTTCCCGTAACCCGGCGGGGCTTCAATGATGATGAACTGGGTTTCATTGTATTTCTCCAGCTTATCTAATAGGCCGCTTCTTCGAATGAATGTGCTGTTCAGAAGCGGCCTGTTAAATACGGTTGATGGATATGGGCTTTTCAACAACCTACTCGATTATTTCGTTTTCGCAACCCGCGCAGCAAACTATATCGTCAAGTTCAATGTAACACACATTTTCATAGTCAGCACTCATAAGATAAAATCTAAATGTATTGTAATTTGTCGGACCAGAGTTAGTTGGACTTAGCTGAAGCTTGAAGTTACTACCATTCATTGCATAGGCCATAACAACATCATCAACATCATAAAGTGATTCACCATAGATCATTTCTTCAGTACTGGATTCACAAGCAGCATATCCAAAATTGATTGTGCACGAAACAATCAAATGCGTAAAAGGATTTGGAACTGTTGTTGAGGGTGTAAATCCAGTTACCTTTGCACACCATTTGCATGAAGTGCTCTGATGTTCTAAAGATATTGCCGAATTTTGACAGGTATCCACTGAACTTGTTGGTATTGGATTGGCAATATAAACTCTACCATCCTTTCCGATTTCATGAGCGCTAGGAAGGCTGTAATTATTCGTCCCCACATTAATACGACATGAGTTGATACCATAAATATCTACCGTAGTGACGGGCGGTATTATTGTCCAACCAGTTTTGAAAATAAGGTTCGTACCATTATCACCAACAGCATACGCAAGCTTTGGCAGACAATATTTGACCCCCCTTAGATTGTTTGTGGTTGGGGATGCAACGCCGACCCAATTCGCCCCTGCATCAGTAGTACTAACTATCTTTCCCCCTGCACCAACGCTGATACCTCTTGTATCAAGAAAATCTATGGAGTAGAGATCTGTTGATACAGTACTTGAAGCAGTATCCCAGGTCGCCCCTGCATTTGTTGTACGCATAATTCTTCCGGTTTCGCCGGCTGCGCAGCCAGTGGTTGCATCTGAAAAATCAACGTCATAAAGGTGCTTCGTGGTGTTTGATGTCAACTGTACCCATGTTAATCCGGAATTCACACTTTTGAGTAATACACCGCTATTGCCTGCAATGTATCCGGTGACTGAATTTGTGAAACAAATAGCATTCAAGTCTGTGGGAACAGGGGATGTTACAACACCCCATGTAATCCCCTTATCTGAAGTACGAAGTATAGTTCCATTTTTGCCGACTGCCACTGCGGTATCTTTGTTGAGCATTCTGATATCTTTAAGATCCATCCCTGTACCGCTAGTTTGTGGAGACCAGTTCAACCCGCCGTTAAAGGTCTTGAGTATTGTACCAGATTGCCCAACAATTGATCCTATTCCCGGGCTGTAAAAGTCAACTCCAAACAGATCTTTTGTAGTTCCTGAATACAATGTATCTTTTGAGTTTGTCGCCGTACGTGTAACGCTTCCGCATCTGTACTTTATGTTCTTTTGGCTGCAATCACCCGCACCAATTAAAAAAATGACGACAACCGGAATTAAAGCAAATAGAACTTTTTTAATTATCTTCTGCATAGTATTCCCCCTGAATTTATTGTGTGTATTACAATATACTAAAAAAGATGTAGTTAAGTAAGGAAAATTCTATACAAACTATTTGTTTTAACAAGAGATTAATATCATTAGGATAACTGATCTTTGGTGAATATTCATATATCTGCAGGATACTTGCCTGGCGGAGCAGGAAACCATCGCGAACAAAAATTCCATGTACAGTTTTCGGTGGAAGGATATTTATCTTTGGTTTATATTTGTAAACTGTGAAGAAAAATTTATTTCAGCCCCCGCTAGAGCTTGCTCTTAAACATGCATTGAGCTACCTCGATAATCTGGATGAATCACCCGTATCCGCGACTGCTTCGCTGGATGAACTCAGATCCAAAATTTATAAACCTTTGCCGGATACCGGGATCGAATCAACTACAATAATAAATGAACTTGTTAACGATACAAAAGGCGGATTACTTGGAAGCGCAGGCGGAAGATTTTTCGGCTGGGTCATAGGCGGCTCGGTGCCCGCTGCTTTGGCGGCAGATATGCTCACTTCCGCGTGGGATCAAAACGCGGCGCTATACGCCACCGCCCCCGCTGCCGCTGTAGTTGAAGAAGTTTGTGGCATATGGCTGAAAGATCTGCTGAAGCTGCCAAAAGATTCCAGCTTCGCACTTGTTACAGGCTGCCAGATGGCGCATGTAACATGCCTTGCAGCGGCAAGGAACTCTGTGCTCGCAAATCACTCATGGGATGTTGAAGTGAACGGTCTGACGGGCTCACCAAAAGTACATATACTCAGCACCAGGCAGAAGCATGGCACTATTGACCGTGCACCCCGGCTTCTGGGATTCGGCACAGCTTGCGTGACTCACCTCGCAGAAGATGATGAAGGCAGAATGCTGCCTGATGCGCTGGCTGAAGCACTGGAAGCTCTAAAAGGAAAGCCTGTAATTGTTCTGCTGCAGGCAGGCGATCTGAATATTGGCGCCTATGATGAGTTTGAAAAATTAATCCCGATAGCACATTCACACAATGCATGGGTTCATATCGATGGGGCTTTCGGCTTGTGGGCAGCGGCAAGCAACAAATACTCTTACCTGCTTCACGGAGCTGATAAGGCTGATTCATGGGCAGTTGACGGACATAAATGGCTGAATGTTCCATACGATTGCGGCTTTGCGTTTGTTGCAGATGCAAACACACACAAAGCTTCAATGAGCCACCGTGCAAGTTATTTAACCCATGCAGAAGATGCCCGCGACCAGATGGACTGGAATCCTGAATGGTCGAGGCGTGGGCGCGGATTTCCCGTTTATGCCGCAATCCGCCAATTAGGCAGAGATGGCATCGAAGATCTTGTTAACCGCTGCTGCCAATATGCCGCAGATATTGTTTCGGGAATAGGTGAATTAGATGGTGCGGAAGTAATTTGGAAACCGCAGATCAACCAGGGGCTGGTTAGATTCAAACATCCATCGCCGAATGCAAGTGAAGAAGATAACGATAAATTTTCAGATGATGTAATGGCATGTATTCTCAAAAACGGGGAAGCATTTTTCGGAGGAACAAACTGGCGGGGTAAACGCTGTATGCGGGTCTCGGTAAGCGGATGGCAAACAAATGAACGTGATGTGGGAAGAAGTGTTGCCGCAGTAGCAAAAGCAATTGAGGATGTCAGCAGTCATTCCTGAATGTTCTAAAAACACAAAAAGCTTTCGCGCGGACTTTGATTCCCAAGGGAGTATTCTACATTATTAAAATTAACTATATTTTCAGCATTCCCCTGAATGCGCGGCCGGCGTAATATGATTCAGCCCCGTTATGGTATACAAACACCCTGCCGAAGCGGTAATCGGCAAAAATTGCGCCGCCAAGTTTTCTTATCTCAGGCGGAGTTTCGATCCAGCTCGAGGTTTTGGTATCGAACTCACCAAGCTTTTGTAATTCATGGTATTGCTCTTCGCTTAGCAACTCAATACCCATTTCCTCAGCCATTTTTTTCGCGCTGCTTTTTGGCTTATGTTCCTTCCTTTTTTCAAGCGCTTCGTGGTCATAACACAGGCTCCTGCGGCCGGCGGGACTCTCAGCTGAACAATCGCAAAAAATGAATTCACCCGCTTTTATATCAAATCCAATTACATCAGGTTCACCGCCGGTTTGTTCCATCTCTGCCAGTGAAAATAATTTTTGTGGATTAGCCTCAATCTTTAACTGCACTTTTTCCCATACCAGCCCCTTGTGTCGATTCATGTTTTTCTCAAAACGTGCCTTCAAAATTTTAAGCAGTTCTTCCTGCTCCGGCTGATTTTTTTTCTTAGTGTTCTTGTTTTCTTTCATTATATAGAATTAATTCGCTGATGTTATCTCATATTTGATTGTGTACAAATTTCTTCCGCAATTATCACCATACAAGGACTACATTCCCTTTTTTGTGGCCCTTATCCACATAACCGTGCGCTTCAATTACCCGGTCCATTTTATATACCCTGTCAATAACAGTCCTTAGCTTCCCTGCTTCGCAGAGCTCTTTCAGATAATTAAGGTCTGTTATATTTAATTTAACATTTCCGGAAATTGCAAGGGAGGATAAATAAAATCCACCTTTTACCAGCGCCATTTTTCTTTTCCTGCGCGGGATCTTACCTACAGCGTCGAATATCACATTGTATTTAGCGGCGGATTCTGTGAAATCGGTTTTAGTATAATCTATCACATCGACTGTCCCAAGCTCTGAAACCATCTGCAGGTTACCGGTACTGCACACCGCGGTAACTTCAGCTCCCATTTCGCGCGCAATCTGTATAGCATATATACCCACACTGCCGGATGCACCGTAGATCAACACCTTTTGCCCTTTCTGAATATTAGCTTTTCGCAGATTAACCAAAGCTGTGATACCTGCATTGGATACCGGTGCGGCTTCTTCATAGGTCATATTTACAGATTTTAAAGCCAGCATGCTGCTCTCGCGCATGCACCTGTATTCAGCATATGTTCCCATACTGAATTCCGTTGTAGCAAATACGGCATCGCTCGGCTTGAACATGGTAACATCTTTACCAATTGCTTCAATATCGCCTGCCAGCTCCATTCCAAGGATTTTATTCCTCGGTCCGCGGAATCCAACCATGAACCTCATCAGGGGTTTAAAAAAGAAGTCTTTCACTCTGCCCAAACCCGGCTCTAAACGCCTTATTTTGGTATCACCTATATGTGCCGTAGTTGCTTTTATCCTTATCAGTACTTCTTTATTCCCGGGCACCGGCTTTGGCAGTACTGCAATCTTGAGTACTTCGGGCGGACCGTATTTAGTGCAAATTACCGCTTTCATTTTTCCATTTCGCTTCATCGTTTTTTTTTAGCTAAGAGATTATTTCAGCCCGCGTTTCTTTCAAATTTAAGTAATAATAAATTTGAAAGAAACATTAGGCTAAGTATTCTACTTTAGTATTATCATTTTCCTGGTTTGTACAAAGTTGCCTGATTCCAGCCTGTAAAAATATATACCGCTGCCCAGATCTCCGGCATTCAGCTCAACCTTATACCTGCCGCTTTTCAGCAATTGATCCACTACGCACCGTACTTCCCTTCCCGTGATATCATATACAGTAAGCTTAGTAAATGCTGTAAACGCAATATCAAATAATATCTCCGTTTCAGGATTGAACGGATTAGGATAATTTTGTTGAAGGCAGTATTTGGTTATGACTTCGGAATTGATAGGCTCGATTCCGATGGGACCTAATACATTCAGAGTAAAAGTGCATGAAGCAGAAGCTCCGGCAGTATCCGTTGCGGTTACCTTCAAACTAACTGGTCCGCCAGATGTAGGGGTACCCCAAAGTGTTCTGGTCTGCGGATCGAAATTCAGCCATGAGGGCAAATTGCTGCCATTGCCTAACGTTGCTGAGTATGAAAGTGTATTGTTGCCGTCATCATCTATAAAAGTTGTATCTGCAAATGTGTATGAAAAAGGCCTGTTCACTGAATCACTCTGGTTCGGTATCTGGTACTTCATGTATGGAGCATAGTTCGTATGTTTTAGACTGTCGATAATATTATCGATCCTGACCCAGTATGTGAGGTATGAATTCCATGCATTATCACCGCGCGTGAAAAAGAGATACTTACCATCATGCGTAACTAACGGGCCGTATTCCCATGTCGGGTTTGGGAGATTAATATGGCTTCCAAGCGATTTTGAATTAGTCCAGCCGCCGTTTGGCTTCTTATAACTTATCAGCAGATCGCCTGCTATTGAAGCAGTATGCCTGGCATGTATAATGTATGATTCATCCCTTGCAACAAAGAAATCGCTTTCATCTATATCAGTGCAAATGGGCATACCCAGGCTAACTACAGAAGTATCACCGCCTGATATTATTACCCTGCTTACATCTCTATAATTAGAGCCGCCATAACTTGTTGAAGTGTAAATGTTATTCAGGCTTGTAAACATTGTGTAATGTGATTGATTGCTGAAATGGAACATTTGCACAGGGGCTGTCCACCCTGAGGCTGTTCTGCGGGAATAATACGAAATAGCGGTGTAATAATTCACGCTTGCCTGTGTTATCAATATACTGTCATTGGGCGATAAAGATGGAGCCATAAATCCGCTGAACAATTCAGTCGGTCCTTGCCACCTGTTATCACTATACTTGTAATAAAGTACTTTTGAAACACTTGGCGGATATGTATTCAACTGGCCGAAATATATTTCTTTGCCGTCTGCGGAAATGGTTATCCTCTCAATGGGACGCAGCGCGCCGTTGATCGGCAGAACGAATACCTTAGGCATATAGCCCGGCGGCACCTGGCCGAGGTACAGGCTATCGTTTGGAATGGGCTGCGTAAAAAGCGGAGTGCAGAATATCATAAAAAGGACTGAAACGATTATTGTTTTCATAGTATTGATTGAGTAATTGAAAAAATGTTGTTTTGAATTTTTCATAAATATAAACTGAAAAAACCATGAGGAAAAATCATTTCCTGTAAACCGCATTTATTAATCAGCAAACCGTATGAATCGTTAAGCAAAAAATCAGGTTGTTTTTGGAACAATTCACCGCGTAATTGATTCATTTGGCTTAATATTCCGGCAGGTTCATTTAATTTGGATATTTTGGCAGGATGTTATTAGTTATTTTTCAGCTGTTGGAATTTATGGAAACCAGGACTGTAATAAAGCTTCATCTGATCTTCTGGATAATTGTATTAGCCATCTATGTACTGGGTTCGTTAACGTATATAGAAAACCCTCTATTCATACCACTGCTTGCGAGCTCCTTAATGATATACTCATATGTATGTTTTACATTCTACCTGTTTTACAGGGTTCTATCACCCGCTTTTTTTAGCAAGAAAGGTATCATTCTCTACGTGCTGTTCGGGTTGCTCTACCTGGTTGTTTGCACTTACTTGTTTACACTCGCCGCGTACTATCCCTATATTTACCTGTACCCGCCCCCGGTTCCCGCTGAATTGACAAGGGGAAAGTGGATAAGCAGTTACATTTTTGAAGTTATCACAGCCGCCATAATTTTTGCAATTCTGGGTTCGCTCTCAAAGCTCTCGCTGATATGGTACAGGAATAAGCTGAAACAAATGGAAACCGAAAAGCAAAACATGTATAATGAGCTTGTTATGCTAAGGGCGCAGATAAATCCTCATTTCCTGTTCAATACGCTCAACAATATCAAATCGCTGACTATCAGCCTTCCATCAAAAGCAATTCTAAGCATAGAGAAGCTTAACAGCATAATGAACTATATGCTTTATGAATCATCGATGGAACAGGTTCCGCTTGCAAGCGAGATAGGTTACATAAATAATTACCTCGACCTGCAGAAGATAAGGTACAGCACACCCGGTTTTATTGATTTCAGCATTTCCGGTGACTTCTCCGGTATCCACGTTCCCCCATTAATTTTTATGCCGTTTATAGAAAATGCTTTCAAACACGGGGATAAAATGAAACCGGACCCGGGGATCACTATCAGGCTCAATATTGAGAAGAGCAGGATATTTTTCGAAATAATAAATTTCATAAAAGAGAGCGATGAAGTTAAAAGCAGGAACAGCGGATTCGGGCTGCCCAATATCCGCAGAAGGCTTGACCTCCTGTTTGAAAGAAGATACAGCCTTGAGATCGATACAATAAATGATCAATTTTCTGTGAAGCTAAATCTATTCTTATCATGATAATAAAATGTATCGCAGTAGATGATGAGCCGCTGGCGCTGGATATAATAAAAGACTATATCTCACGCGTTCCGTTCTTAAAGCTGATTAAGACATTTAAAGACGGCATGAGCGTTGCTGAATATCTCTCATCAAATACATGTGACCTGATCTTTCTTGATATAGAAATGGGCGGATTAACAGGAACGCAGCTCCTGAAAACCCTGCCCAAAAAGCCTATGGTAATAATGACTACAGCCTACAGGAAATACGCAGTAGATGCTTTTGATCTGGATGTTACTGATTACCTGCTGAAACCCTTTTCATTTGAGCGCTTCCTTAAAGCGGTGGAAAAATCATGCAGCATATTGAAGGAGGGGCAAAAAGAGCACGAGCCAGCTGCGGATGATAAAGAGTACTTCTTTGTAAAATCAGGCTACAAGATGCTGCGGGTAAATTTTGCCGATATACTTTATATAGAAGGCATGAGCGAGTATATTATAATAAAAACAAGGGCTGCGAATATTATCACCCTGCAAAGCTTTAAAAATATCGAAAAAACCCTGCCTGCTTCAGGTTTTGCAAGGATACACAAGTCATACCTTGTTGCCCTAGATAAAATCGAAAGCATTGAAGGTCAAAACGTAATTATAGCGAATAAAGAACTGCCCATTGGCAGCAAATACAAAAACAGGTTCTTTGATACTATCTCGCTTAAAGGCAAAAGCGTTTAGTACAGATTTTTTATGAAGAGAAAACACATAATACTGATCCATGTAATTTTCTGGTCTGTTATACTGGTTACCACAGCGCTGCGGATCATTCCCGGAATGGGCGAATACTCAGCAGGCTTCATAGCATCTGATATCCTGATATTTGCCATTTCAAATGTTTCTATCTTCTATTTATGTTACTTCTACATCACAAAAGAACACCTTGCAAAAAGAAAAACCGCCGGGCTCATTTTTATGGGACTGGCATTCACAGTTCTTTATTCAATACCGGTAACGTTCATCTATATTTATTTCCTGTATGATATTGTATTTACTTTGATCCCGAGAAAGATAGTGCTAAATTCCGGCAGGTTCTATTTCAGGGTTCTTGAAGCAAATTTCATGTATGCGATGTCGGGTTCATTGCTTAAGCTTGCACTGCTGTGGTATGAAAATATCATGGAACGCAAGGAAGCTGAAAAACAGCTATTACAAGGTGAGCTTGCTCTGCTGCGTTCACAGATAAATCCGCGGTTCCTTTCAAACACACTCAACAATATCAAATCGCTGATAGGCAAGCAGCCCGATAAAGCCGTTTACAGCATTGAAAATCTTTCGGAAATTATGAGCTATATGCTTTATGAAACATCGGCTGATAAGGTGCCAATAGATGATGAGATCAAATACATAGGCAATTATCTAAACCTGCAGAGAGTCAGATTCCGGCAGGGGCAGGTTAATTTTGAGGTCACTGGTGTTACATCGGGTGTAGAAGTCCCCCCGCTTCTGTTCATGCCATTTCTGGAAAATGCATTCAGAGCAAGTGTGATCACCACCAATCCCGGCAGCATAGAGATTACTCTTGAGGTTAACGGCGGTGAGCTTACTTTCGGGATAACAGATCATGTAAAGGATATTGGCAACATAGCCGCAGAAGATAAACCATTCAGCAGTGAGACCATAAAACATTTCCTTGATCTGCAGTTTGGAAATAACTACAGCCTGGAAACAAATTTCAGGGATAACAGGTACAGCGTTAAGCTGACTGCACAGTTACAGCAGGGATCTCCTATCGGACTTGCCCCCTAGCTTCACAGTAGTATAAAATTGCCTTAACGATAACGGCACATTTACGGCTATTTATCTACCGGCACTTTGTTGGGTTTTGTCCACGCTATTAATCCATCTCTTAACTCCTGTGAAATATCGGTCCATTTCATAACTATTGCAGATTTTTCACTTACATCACTTATCATAATTTTCTGTTTGTCTGCATCCTCAGAAGTAATATTTACGATCACGATATAAGTATCCATTATGGGCTTAATGTCCATTTCAACCTGCAATTTGTAGAATAAGCTGTCATCAGTAGTAACAGCGCTGATCTTGAAGTGCTTCAGCTTCGCTGCGTCATCATTATTCTGTGCACTTGTGAATGAAAATGAAAACAAAACGACCAATACAGCAGCAACCGAAGTCAGATTTCTTTTTCTCATCTCTTTTTTTTGTTAAATTTGGCAATAGATACAGTATTACCCTGTATTACAAAATAAATGTCAAAATCATAAATATCCTATGATTACAGGCAAGTAAAAACAGATAAAAACCTGGAAGACATCATTTTAAAATCAATTGCAGGTTTCTTGAATGCAAAAGGAGGCACATTGATATTAGGGGTAGATGATTCTGGAGAGATACTTGGTCTTACAGAAGACTACTGGACGTTAAAAAGAAAAAATAAAGATGGTTTTCAGCAAAAATTAATCCAGTTGATTTCAAATGCTTTTGGCAAAGATATATGT
>JACSRQ010000204.1 GCA_014879675.1 Ignavibacteria bacterium | reverse complement strand
GGACAAAAAAACTACACTAGAAAGTTTCAAAAGAAGGAAAACATTGAGAAAACTGAAAGTGGAACAGATGATTATAAAGAATTTATAATGTTTCTAAAAGAAATTGATCGATCGGTTACTTTTATACCGTTTAGTATAATTGGGGACGTGCCATTGTTGGATGAAGATATCAAGTATTCATATAATCTAGAGATAAAACAAATTATCGATTCACCTGAGAGTTTCTTATGGCCACAAATTCGAATAATTAGTGGTCTTATTGAAGCAATTGAAAACAGTATATCAAATACATTTGAAAAAATTGACCTGTTTTATGAGGATGATATTAAAGATATGGTTGTAAACGATATACAAAGCATCGTTAACGATTTTTTTGCAGACGGGATCAAAAGACAACTGAGGAAGTATACTCCCATAAAAGATATAGGATTGAGTGAATCATTTTCTGTAAAGATATCAAATGGAATGATTTTTCTTTCAAATGTGAAACTACAATTTTTTGTTAATAATCAATGGATTCAATGGGACTTCCTGTCAGATGGTACAAAAAGAATGTTCCAGTTCATTTTAGAGGTGCTTGGTGAAGAAAATTTAGTGTTAATAGAGGAACCTGAATTGGGTATACATCCAACCCAACTTAATCTGTTAATGGATTTCCTAAAGGAACAATCTTCACATAAACAGATCATTCTGTCAACACATGCTCCAACTGTTTTAAATATTCTAGAAAAAGATGAAATAGATCGAATTCTTGTTGTAAAGTGGGATCAGAGAAATTACACTAACATAGAGAATATGTCTGAAACTAAAATAGTAAAAGTCTGTGAATTCATGAGAACGAAAGGTTTGTTAAGTGAGTACTGGCTTCATCATGATATGGAGGTATAGAATTGTCTATAAAGGTTGGTATAATTTCTGAAAATGAAAATGATACAGATGCATTTAAAATTCTACTATACAAAATCAATTATTCTGATATAGAGTTTTTTCATATGAATAAAGGTTTTAAGGGAAGTAGTGTCGAAACTGAAGATGCATTAAAGAATATTCTGTTTGAATTTGAACAAGAAAAACCTTGTTTAGTGCTGGTTCTGAGAGATTACGATTCGAAAAGTAAAGGAAAAAGATATGCTAATTGGTTTAGGAGTATAAATAACCACTTAAACAATAAAGGAATTTTTATTCAAATCATATATGAAATTGAATCATTAATACTAGCTGATATTAGTGCATTTAATAAAGCATTCAAAACCAAGCTTGCTCAATTAAGAAAACCTTTGAAAGTACGGGATCCTAAGGGTTACTTGAAAAATTCTACATCAGGTAGAAGGGATAGGTATTCAGAATCTGATGCTCCTGAAGTATTCAAAGAAATTGATCACAATAAACTTATCCAAATCCATTATATAAATAACTTTTTGAAAGAATTCAACTATAGAATCTCAATCGATTGTTTTGCACATAATGCTAATGTTACATAATAGTGGTGTTAGAAAGTTTAATTCAGATTCAAGAAAAGATATTCAAAAGTGATATACTCCCCGGCGATAAAGTTGAAGTTACAGTAGATGATGCCGGCCAATTTTTCTTCAATAAGAAATAATTCTTTCTGGCTTAAACTTTAGCTGCGGCAAATTATGCTTTTGCCGTAGAAGTTACATTTGAGCCTTCAGTAAATTTCCCTGCAACCAGCATTGCCGCTATGTAGAGACATGCTGAAAGAATGAAGACAACGCTGAATCCGTAGCTCATCGAGAGCATCACAACCAATACACTGCCCATTACTGAAAAGAATCCGTTAACACCCCAGCCATACGCAACCAGGTATTTGGTGTTGTTGGTTATCCTGCTCATACCGTATGGGAATGGTATTCCCATGAAGAATGCCAGTGGTGCAATCAGTACAACCGAAATGACAACTCTCCATAATATTTCCAGCCGCGCTAAGGAAGAAAATAATGCCGGACTTAATAATCCAATCAGCAGGGTTAATGCTGCAATGATAACAAATACAGGCAGCGGCTTGTTTTTGAAAATCGTGAGTATCTTTTCCGAATACATACTGCCAATTCCCGAAAATAAAAGCATAGTGGAAATTACTGTCAGCATTGTATAAACCGGCTGTCCGAGAAACAGCGTAAACCTTTGTATCAGGCAAATTTCGATGATTATATATCCAAGTCCCAGCAGGGCAAAATATGTAATATACTTACCCTTTTTGATCTTCTTTGCTTCCTTATCTTTCCTCGATTTCAAATAAATGGGCAGGAATATCAGCAGTGCCGAGATCAGTACGGTTTGCAGCATCAGTACTATAAGCGTTGATTCTGCAACAGGCTTTTGGATCATTGTTATCATAGCTCTGTCACTCTGCGAGAATGATTCCTTAATGCTGCCAAGCCCTATATCAGTGAAATCGGTAGTATGTTCAAAATACGGATTATCATCAGTAGCCGGAAGAAGTTTTATATCGGGGTACTTCTTAACGGTTTCGTAAATATTATCTGATTCAATTATATCTTTAAAAATGCCGTCAGGTTTCGAAACGGGGTCATAGATAGTTTCAAGATTAAGAAGTGCAGACATTGTTTTGAGCCTTTGAATATCAAATTCATCAAATCCTGATTTTTTATACAATACACCGCTTAAAAAGCTTACATCTTTTTCGAAATCACTTGGCGGACGTTTGAATACGTAGAACTGGTTCTTAAGGTCACTGCCGCCGTTTAGCTGCTGAGCTATTTTGATAGATGTAACCAGCCTTGGCATCTGCGGCTCCGGGCGGGTGATGTATAAAATTCCGTTTATATCCAGGTGCTGCAGGTATTCCCTGAGTGCTTCTTCGGTTAAGATGTAGTTCTCTACCAGACTCATAGCGCCGCTGTTTGTTGCGGAAGCGGAAATTGTATGCGCGCTGATGATTACATCATACTTGATCCTCTTGCCGCGCAGCCAGCCGCGAGCGTCATCTGTAAATATCTTAACGCGTTTATCATTTGCTATGCCGCCTGTCCAGAATCCGGCAAGATCTTTTTCAACGAGGTCATTTAAAATTCCGTTGATCTCAACCGCATGGACTGATTTTGCATTGTTGGTGAGCGCGGTAAGTATTTCGCCCCCGCCGCCCGAACCAAGTACAAATACTTTGGCAGTATCATCGCGTTTCAGAATCATTGCCAGCATCGAAGCATCAAATGGCGGCCTTGCGCTTGTATCCAGAATATTAGGAACCTTAGGAATGTTCGTTGTAGAGTTACCTGCATCTATGATCGCAGTATATACAGGGTAATCGTCAACATTCTCGCCGTCATCCTTCATTATGTCAACTTTGGAAAATGAATTCCATCTTGTTTGCAGGCGAAGGTCGGGATTCTCCTTTATATAATTGCCATAAACTTTGTTCGAAGAGATCGATATCGGCAGGTATGAATCAGGGTTTGAAAGGAATATTCCGTTCAACAGGAGCATGATAATTGAACCGAACAGCGCTATTGATTGCCTGCGATTCTTCTGCATGGCAAAAATAAGTGTTGCTATGCATGCTATTATTGATGCCGCGGCAATGCCGCCGGAACCGCCGAAAACAGGTAATACCAGTATAAACGCAAAACATCCGAGCCCTGCACCTATGAGATCGTAGAAATAAAGCTTATTGATACTTTGTTTGAATCGTGTGAACAATTGTCCAATAATCAATCCCGCCAGGAAGAAGGGGAGTGTAATCAAGACATAATATACCGGCAGGTAGAGAAATTGGCTGCTATCGGTCAATAGACTAAACGGATCGAAGGGTATCTTATTGATCGCAATAAATGAAACAATTATTGAAACTGCATAAAGCAGAGAAGTAATATTAAGGAATCCGTTTATCTCAGATTTGTTTATTCTATCAGATATCAGAATGGTCACGCCGCTTATTCCAAGTCCAAGCAGCGCAATGCTGATGATCATGAACGCGAAATGGTACCACAACGATACCGAGAGCACCCTGATAAGGGTAAACTCGAGCATAAGCACGCTTAATGAAACAAGCAGCAGCCCGAACTTGTGTTTTGAGGTTATTACTTCTTTTTTAAATACTGTAGTTTTATTGCTCATTAAATCTATTGTTATAGGTTTTAATTACAATTTGCTGTTATCAATTATTGTATCTTTAAGGAATTTTTTGGATAGCTCCGGGTAATCTGTACTGTAATGCAGTCCGCGTGATTCCCTGCGCTTAAGCGCGGAGCTAATGATAAGATATGATATCAACGCCATGTTACGCAGCTCTAAAAGCTCGCGGGTAATTCTAGTCTTTTTATAGAATGTCTCCAGCTCGCTTCGGATAAGTTTAATTCTCCTCAGCGCACGATGCAGCCTCAAGTTTGATCTTACAATGCCAACGTAGTTGGACATTATCTGCTTGATCTCATTCCTGTTCTGTGATATCAAAACCCACTCTTCGGCATTTACAGTTCCGCTTTCGTCCCATTCGGGAATATCAGCAGGCGGCGTGAGCTGTTCGTTCAGCAGATCTTCACCGCAGACTTTTGCCGCTTTATCTGCAAATACAAGCGCTTCAAGCAACGAGTTAGATGCCAGCCTGTTTGCGCCGTGAACTCCTGTCATAGATGCTTCGCCAAGAACGAACAGCCTTTCCAACGATGTCCTGCCATTTAGATCACTTGTTATTCCGCCGCACATATAATGTGCCGCCGGTACAACCGGTATCATATCCTTAGCCATGTTTATGCCTATTGAAAGGCAGCGCTGATATATATAAGGGAATTTATCTTTAATATTTTCTTCACCAAGTGAGGTTATATCCAGATACACGTAATCATCGCCGCGTTTTTTCATTTCATTATCTATCGCACGGGCAACAATATCTCTTGGCGCAAGCGAACCGCGGGGATCATACTTATTCATAAATTCTTTGCCATCCTGTGTCTTCAGAACTGCACCGGCACCCCTTAATGCTTCAGAGATCAGGAAAGCCTGTTCATCTGAAGGGGAGATGCGGTTTTCGTAGAGACTGGTAGGGTGAAACTGAACGAATTCCATATTACCAAGCTTGCATCCGCTTCGGAAACCAATGGCAATGCCATCACCTGTTGCAATTGCAGGATTTGTTGTATGCAGGTATATCTGCCCAATGCCGCCGGTGCAGATAACCGTTAACTTTGAAATGATAGTCAGAACCTGGTTATTGAGCTCATCAAATGCATACGCGCCATAACACTTTATGGCTGCGGGATCCTGTATGTTCTTTAGATTGTGCTCTGTGATAAGGTCAATAGCTGTGTGATGCTCAAGTACTGTTATGTTCGGGTTGGTATTAACATTATGCAGAAGAGCGCGCTCAATTTCCCTGCCGGTCAAATCCTTAGCATGAACTATACGCTTGCGTGAATGGCCGCCTTCTCTTCCGAGATCAAGCTTGCCTTCATCTTTTGAAAACTGTACGCCAAGCTCAATTAACTCGTCTATAAGGTGTGGGCCGTTCTTCACTATTTGCTCAACGGCGTCAATGTGGCAGAGTCCCGCACCGCACTCTAGAGTATCTTTTATGTGCAGTTCATACGAATCATCAGGGGAGATCACGGTAGCAATTCCGCCCTGTGCATAGTTTGTGTTTGATTCTGCCTGTTCCTTCTTCGTCACAATTGTGACATGCGAGAACTTTGCGGCTTTAAGGGCAAATGAGAGGCCTGCAATTCCGCTGCCAATTACTAATATGTCAGTGTGCAGGCTCAAGCTTTATGAATACCTGGTTGTTACATCCTCGTTTGTTTTTACACTGATGAACCTGAATTCCTGGAATGCGAGTGCTGCATCTTCTTCCAGTGTGATCCTTAACAGGTAACGGAAAGACATCCTTGTAATACTGCTTATGGTGCCTTCGCGGAGAGTTTTATAAACCATTGGATGAACTTTAAGCAGCAGCTTGCCCGAAGGTTTGGCTTTATCCAGCTTGAAGCGCTTTATCCAGCGTTCGATCCTTGTGAGGATATTAGTTGAGCTTTCAACGATACCGCTGCCGCCGCATAACGGGCACTGCTCGGTTATTGAGCGCACAACATTTTCTCTAACGCGCTGTCTTGTGATCTGAACGAGGCCGAACTCTGACATTGGCAGCAGTGTTACTTTTGCCCTGTCTTTGCGGAACTCTTTTTTCAGCTCGTCATATACTTTTTTCTTGTTCCTGTCGTCATATACGTCGATGAAATCAATAACAATTATGCCGCCAAGATCCCGAAGCCTGATCTGCCTTACTATTTCCCTTGAAGCATCGAGGTTTGTTTTAAGCGAATTGGTTTCCTGGTCTTTGCTTTTAGCATACTTGCCTGAGTTTACATCGATAACATACATTGCCTCAGTTTTTTCGATGACAAGATGTCCGCCGATCTTCAGCGGCACTTTTTTGCTCAGGGTTTGATGTATTTCTGCTTCAATGCCGTAGTTATCAAACAGGGCTTTATTGTTGCCCTTATACATCTCAACTTTATTCAGCAGATCAGGTGAGTTGATCTTAACATAGCTGTGAATCTCCTTGAAGAGTTTCTTGGAGTCAACTATAACCCTGTCAACATCATCACGGAAAAGATCACGGATCACGCTTGTAGTAACTGTCAGGTCTTTATATAACAGGGTAGGGGGTACAGCAGCTTTGAGCTGTTTTTCAATTTCTCTCCAGATAGAATGCAGATTCTCGAGATCTTCAAGAATTGCCTTATCTTCCTGCTCTTCTGCTACGGTGCGGATAATGGCGCCGAACTCAAGCCCTTTGGAATTACGGTAATTCCTGACAATATTTTTCAACCTGCGCTTTTCGCGCATGTTCTGTATTTGTTTGGATGCGTTAACCTTGTTTTCGAAGGGTAAAAATACGAGGTACCTGCCGGGCAGTGAGACCTTTGATGTTACACGGACTCCTTTGTTGCCAACAGGCTCTTTGGTTATCTGTACGATAATTTTCTGGCCGCGCTCAAGCCTTGGAGGCGCGCTTCGCCTTCTCTGGGGTGCCTGTTTCTGCGGCGGTGTATCTTCTTCGTCATCATCGTCGTCATCTATGTCAGAGTCATCCCCGAGCAGCGCTTTCAGGTCATCAACCTGTTCGCCTACATCGGAAAAATGCAGGAACGCATCCTGCTTGAACCCCAGATCGATAAATGCAGCTTTGATACCGGGAATTACTTTTGCTACACGTCCCAGGTAAATATCGCCTACTACTCTTTCATATTCTTCGTTTTCTATGAAGAGTTCGGATAGCTTTCCGTCTTCGGTTATGGCTATCCTGTTTTCATCAGCATTTGAGTTGATGATAATTTCTTTTTTCATTGGATCCTGCTTTACATCTTCGTAATCGGACTTAACAAACAGCTATTCTCTACGAGTTCATACTCTTCAAAAACTCTTTGTTGTGTTTAGTCCCTTTCATTTTTCCAAGAAGGAATTCCATTGCCTCAACCTGTGAGAAGTCACTCAGTATCTTCCTGAGCAGCCAAACTTTGCTTAGCTCTTCTTCATCAAGGAGCAATTCCTCTTTTCTCGTGCCGGACTTGTTAAGATCTATTGCAGGGAAAATTCTTTTATCAGCTAACTTCCTGTCTAAAACAATTTCCATGTTACCGGTGCCTTTGAACTCTTCAAAAATAACTTCGTCCATTCTGCTTCCGGTTTCAACCAGGGCGGTTGCAATAATTGTTAGGCTTCCGCCTTCTTCAATATTTCTTGCAGCCCCGAAAAATCTTTTTGGCCTGTGCAGCGCGTTTGCATCTACGCCGCCCGATAGTATCTTTCCGCTGTGCGGCACTACTGTGTTATGGGCCCTTGCCAGACGTGTAATACTATCAAGCAGTATCACTACATCCTTCTTGGCCTCGGTGAGTCTTTTTGCTTTTTCAAGCACTATATCTGAAACCTGAACGTGCCTCTCGGGCGGTTCATCAAACGTTGAGCTAATTACTTCTGCCCTTACAGAGCGCTCCATATCTGTTACTTCCTCCGGACGCTCATCAATTAAAAGGACAATCAGCTCAACTTCCGGCTGGTTCTTCGCAATAGCGTTGGCTATCTGCTGAAGCAGTATTGTTTTACCTGCTTTGGGAGGCGAAACTATCATACCCCTGTTTCCTTTGCCGATCGGCGTGAACAGGTTCATGATCCTTGTTACATATTCACCGGGCGCTGATTCAAGATTAAGCCTTTCATTCGCGTAAAGCGGTGTAAGGTTATCGAACAGTGTTCTTTCCCTCATTTTTTCGGGGTCAACACCGTTAACTTTATCAACCCTTAACAAAGCGAAAAATCTTTCGCCGTCCTTGGGAGGCCTTACCTGGCCGCTTACTGTATCACCGGTTCTTAAAGCAAACTTTTTTATCTGCGATGGGGAAACATAAACATCATCAGGGGAGGAAAGATAGTTGTAATCTGAAGACCGCAAAAAACCGTAACCATCCGGAAGTACATCAAGCACTCCCTTACTGTATGCAACACCATCATTCTGTGTGCCTGATTCCAGTATTTTGTAGATCAGTTCCTGTTTTCTGAGGTCGCTGTAATCGGATATATTTAATCCTTTTGCCAGTTCATAAAGCTCTGCTATTTTTTTCTTCTTAAGTTCAGCAACATCCATAGAAGGCTTTAAATCATCTTTTTTATCTGATGCCATAATACACTTTAATTAATTTATGTTTTGGATTTGTAATCTTTAGGAAAGTATGTTTAAGAAATGCTTGAAAATATGCTGTTTTTACGATTTATTTAAATGCGGGTGATTTATGATGAGCTATTAACTTACAAATATACACAAGAATCGGGTTTATTACAATAGCAAGCTCAAAAATATATTGCCATTATAAGCTAAATTTTCATTATTTTTGTTTACAAGGCACAATAAATGAAAATGATCATCTTAAATATAAGCATATTTATAATAGCAGTTATGCTTGTTCCTGCCATGTATTCGCAGCAAAATCCGCTGATTTATGTAATAAAAGTGGAAGGCTCCATCAATCCCAGCTCTGCTGATTACATTCATAAAAGCATTGAAGAAGCAAAGCTTAAAAATGCTGAGTGCCTTGTCATACAGCTTAATACACCCGGCGGTTTGCTGAAATCAACCCGCTTTATTGTAAGCGACCTGCTCACTTCAACTATCCCCATAATTGTTTACGTATCGCCGGGCGGCTCTCAGGCTGCTTCGGCGGGTGTGTTTATTACGCTTGCCGGAAACATCGCCGCGATGGCACCGGGTACAAATATTGGCGCTTCGCATCCCGTGAGTGGTGATGGCAGCAAGATGGATTCCACGATGAGCGAAAAAGTTACAAACGATGCCGCCGCATTTATCCGTTCGATAAGCGAAAAACGCAAACGTAATGTTCTGTGGAGCGAAGATGCCGTAAGGAACAGTGTCAGCATTACCGAAACCGAAGCGCTGAGGGATAGCGTTATTGATCTTGTTGCCGCTGACTTAAATGAGCTAATGGCGAAAATCGACGGCAGGGAAGTGGAAACCGCCGTCGGTAAAAAAATACTCAATACTAAGAATTTCACTATCGTAAATTACGAGGAAAGCTGGTTCCAGAAATTCCTGAATATAGTCAGCGATCCAAACGTTGCTTATATACTCATGATGCTTGGCATCTGGGGAATCATAATCGAGTTTTACCATCCCGGTGCTATACTGCCCGGTGTGGTTGGTGTAATTTGTTTACTTCTTGGATTGTATGGATTGCATACCCTGCCATTGAATTATGCGGGGGTGGGATTGATACTGCTATCTATAATCTTGTTCATTGCCGAGATAAAGATAACCAGCTATGGAATGCTGACTGTAGGCGGAGTTATATCGCTGCTGCTGGGTTCACTGATGCTGGTTGATACAAGCTCGCCGCTGGAATCCGCAATTGATATTTCTTTAGGTGTGATAATTACCACTGTGATAATCATAACCTCGCTATTTGCCATACTTGCATGGCTTGTTGTCCGTGCGCATAAAAGAAAAGCTATGACGGGTGAATCAGGTATGATAGGCGAGATAGGCGAGGTGTTTATGGATATAATTAACGGTAAGGGTACAGTCAAGATAATGGGCGAGCTGTGGAAGGCAGAATCAGATCAGCCGATAGAAAAAGGTTCTAAAGTTAAAGTTGTGAATATTCATGACCTGACGATTAAGGTGCAGAAGGTGTAAAGGTGGAGGGTTGGAAGTTACAGGTTGCAGGTTTCAAGTTTTCCCGCAAGCGGGATTTCAATCAGTTTTCCAAAATGATTTCAACAGGTTGTATGTTGCAAGTTAAAAGTTAAGCTAACTCATATCTCACCCCTCTCCTCGAGGAGAACTGCAAGCAGTCAGGGGGGCCGGGGGTGAGGTGCTGTTGAGATATAAGGGGTGAAGTAAAAATGAAGTTCAACACTTGATACACCCCGTCCCGTTTCACGGGACACCCCTCTACTGCTTAGGCAGTCAGGCAAGAGGGGAATTGATTCTTTTCAGTTTAGCCGTTTGCTTCAAGTAAGACATTGAAAAGTCTATCTCACCCCTCTCCTCGAGGAGAACTGCAGGCAGTCATGGGGGCCGGGGGTGAGGTGTTCTTGGCATGATTGATTTGTTAATTCCCCTCTGGAGAGGGGAGGGAGCAATCACACCGAAGGTGCTGATTGCGGAAGGGGTGTGTTGCAGCAACATTTCAGGCAAATTTCTATTCTGAAAAATATATTAAATTCAAAACCATAAGGAGACCGTAATGGAGGCAGTAATAATAACATTTTTGTTCTTCGCTTTCTTATTTTTCATAATAATTTTATTCAGTATGATAAAAGTTATGAGGGAGTATGAAAGAGGAGTTATTTTCAGGCTTGGAAGGTATTCACAAACCAAAGGTCCGGGACTTATAATCCTGATCCCTTTCATAGATAAAATGATCAAAGTAAGCTTAAGAACTTTGGTTATGGATGTTCCCTCGCAGGATATCGTTACCAAGGATAACATTTCCGTTAAGGTTAACGCGGTGGTTTATTTCCGCGTGCTGCAGCCGGAAAAAGCTGTGATCGAAGTGCAGGATTTCCTCTTCGCTACTTCACAGATCGCTCAGACCACTCTAAGAAGCGTGCTTGGACAATCAGAAATGGATGAGCTGCTGAGCGAAAGAGACGAGATAAACAAAAAGCTCGCGGTGATTATCGATGAGCACACCGAGCCGTGGGGAATCAAAGTATCGAACGTAGAAGTTAAACAGATCGATCTGCCGATAGAGATGCAGCGCGCAATGGCCCGTCAGGCTGAAGCAGAAAGAGAAAGAAGAGCTAAAGTTATTCACGCTGATGGTGAGTTCCAGGCATCACAGAAACTTGCAGACGCAGCAGAGGTTATTCAAAAGCAGCCGATATCACTGCAGCTCCGTTACCTGCAGACTCTGACCGAGATCGCAACCGAGAAGAACTCAACAATTATCTTCCCACTGCCGATTGATCTGATATCACAATTCATGAAAATGGCAGAAGGCACTGGACATAAGAAGGAATAAAGATCAAATTTCGATCTTTCCCAAAGGCAGGCTGAATTAAGCCTGCCTTTTGTTTTTCACTGAACTAATTTGTGATGAATTCCGAATTAACTGCCGGGCAACCGGGAATTACTTGTATTAATTATGATTTAACGGTATTTTTTATTTGAGGACGACATGAAAAACCTTCATATAAAATTACTTTTTGCCTTTTGCCTTTTCACTTCTGCCTTGCAGGGCCA
>JACSRQ010000184.1 GCA_014879675.1 Ignavibacteria bacterium | reverse complement strand
AAGCGGTCAAGCTTCAAGATGCATTCCGAATTAAGGTACCATATTTATCAGCTCACGCGAAGACGCAAAACCGCAAAGAGAATCCGGAACAAGTCCCCTCCTTACGAAGGAGGGGATTTAGGGGAGGTCTTTTGATGAGCATTCCCAAACTGGAGTTTGGGAATGAGGCGTGGGGGATCATACTGTTTTGTAAACAAAAAAAGCCTGTTCATTTCTGAACAGGCTTTCTAACTACTTTTCTCAGTCCTCGTTCCCAAGCTCCTGCTTGGGAACGGAAAAGAGTTACTATTTTCTATTTGAATTAAGCCGGATTTTCTTCCGTCTTAGTTTCTTCGGTGATTCCCTTTGCAGCTTTTTCTTCATCTTCCATAACTGCTTTATGGCTCAAAGAAACCTTGCCGGTTGCTTTATCGATCTCGAGTACCTTTACGGTAATTTTATCACCGCGCTTCAGTACATCTTCAACCTTGGCAACGCGTTTCTTATCGATCTGTGAAATGTGCAGCAGGCCTTCTTTGCCCGGCAGTATTTCAACAAATGCGCCGAAGTCGGTAGTTTTAACAACCTTGCCGTCATAGGTTTTACCCTTTTCAGGCACTTCGGTTATTTTTGCTATCATCGATTGAGCAATGCTTGCAGATTCACCCGAAAGCGCTGCGATTACCACTGTTCCGTCGTCATCGATATTGATCTCAGCGCCGGACATCTCTATAATATGACGGATATTTTTTCCGCCCGGTCCGATAACTGCGCCTATCATATCAACAGGTACGGTCATGGTATAAAGATGCGGAGCGTAATCGGAGATCTTAGCTCTCGGCTCTGCAATTGCTTCCTTCATTATATTCAGGATGTGCAGCCTGCCTTCTTTTGCCTGTGCAAGCGCGGTTTCCATTATCTCAAACGAAACGCCTTTGATCTTTATATCCATCTGGAAGCCTGTAATACCTTCAGTTGTTCCGCATACCTTGAAATCCATATCGCCTAAGAAATCTTCATTCCCTAAGATATCAGAAAGAACAGCAACCCTGTCGCCTTCTTTTATGAGTCCCATCGCGATACCCGCAACCGGACGCTTAATATTTACGCCGCCATCCATCATGGCGAGTGTGCCTGCGCATACTGTTGCCATTGAAGATGAACCGTTCGATTCCAGGATATCAGAAACTATCCTGATTGTGTACGGAAAATCTTCTTCGGGGGGAAGCATGCCTTCAAGCGAACGCTCTGCAAGATGACCGTGGCCTATTTCGCGTCTTCCTGTTCCGCCATACCTGCCGGTTTCACCGGTAGAGAACGGGGGGAAGTTATAGTGAAGCATAAATCTTTTTTTATCTTCTGGCAGTAAACCGTCTATTATCTGCTGGTCTGATTTTGTACCAAGCGTCATGGAGGTTAAACTCTGCGTTTCGCCGCGGGTAAATAAAGCTGAACCGTGGTTCCTTGGCAGGTAGCCAACTTCGCATGTTATTGGCCTGATATCTGTGGTTTTTCTTCCGTCAAGCCTTCTGCCTTCTGAAAGTATCATTTCGCGCATATCGTAGTACTGGATATCATCGAAGATTTTCGCGATCGCTTTATCCTGCTCGGGATATTTTTCTGCAAGTACGCCTGTTATGGATTCATAAAGCTCTTTGTATTTCTGGCTTCTTTCATCCTTAGTAACATCGCTCCTGTGAATTTCGCCCATCACTTTTGATGCAAGAGCTTTTACTTCATCAATAAGCGCGGTGTTCTTTTCTGCGGGCACGAATTCTTTCTTAACAACATTACGTTCTGCGGCCAATTCCTTCTGGAGAGCGCAGATCTGTTTAATGTTATCATGTGCGAATTTTATAGCTGCTAAAATATCGGTTTCGCTGGCTTCTTTGCTGTCGCCTTCAACCATTACGATAGAATCTTCAGTTGCTCCAACTATCATATCCATATCGCTTTCTTTAAGCTGGGTATGTGTGGGGTTCACTATAAACTCACCGTTAATTCTGCCGACTCTTACTTCAGCGATCGGTCCTTCGAATGGAATATTTGAGCACATCAAAGCTGCTGATGAGCCAATTGCTCCTAATACATCTGCATCATTTTCCTGGTCGCTGGAATACACGGTACAAATTATCTGTGTCTCTATCATAAAGTCTTCGGGGAAAAGGGGGCGAATAGGTCTATCGATCAATCTGCATGTCAGAATTTCCTTTTCGCTTGGTCTTGCCTCGCGTTTGAAAAATCCGCCGGGAATTTTGCCAACCGCAGCGGTTTTTTCGCGGAACTCAACCTGCAGAGGAAAGAAATCCTGTCCCTCTTTAGCCGCTTCCGCAGCAACAACGGTACACAGTACAACTGTATCGCCATATGTTACCATAACAGATCCGTTTGCCTGTTTGGCAAGCTTACCTGTTTCGAGCTTCAGCGTTCTGCCGCCAAGCTCCATTTGTTTTGTTGTTACCATTTAATTTAGTTTGTCTCCTTTTAGATTATGAGCTGTTTTGGAAAGGAGCCACTCTGTCTTAAGTCTGCCTGGCAGCATGCCTGAATAAACCGCATGCCGGCATAGCAGAGGTCAAGCAGGATAACGAAACAAATTCCGCTTGCATAATTAATATGCAAAAGAAAACTGTTTCGTCGCCCTGGCTTAACAGGGTGACTTCTGTTTACAATAAACAGCCCTGAAAAAAACTGTTACCTTAAAAAATTATTTTCTTATGTTGAGCTCTTTTAATATAGCCCTGTACCTATTGATATCTTTGTTTTCAAGATATTTCAGGAGCCTTCTTCTTTTTCCAACCATCTTTAAGAGTCCAAGACGTGAATGATTGTCTTTCTTCTTTGTGTTAAAATGGCTTTCTGTGAGTGAATTGATCCTGGTTGTTAAAATTGCGATCTGTACTTCAGTTTTTCCGGAATCCTTTGCATTGGCGCCGTACTTTGTTACGATCTCCTGTTTCGCTTCTTTTGATAACATCTTTATTTATGTCTCCTTAAAGTTATTATTGATTAATTTTTTATTCTTTTTCTCTGTTATTATACTTAGCTTCTGATTTTGTTTCTGTTTTTGCTTTTGCTTTTGCTTTATTTTTGCCTTTTCACTTTTGCCTTTTGCCTTACATCCCTTTTCACTTTTGCCTTTTTTTCAGTCCGCTGATATACTCAAGCGATTCTTCCTTATCCTTATCGATCTGCGCGATAAGCTCTTCTTTTGAATCAAACTTTTTATCACCGCGCAGCCTGGTTAGAAAGCTTATTGTAATGTTTTCGCCATAAACCATTTTGCTGAAATCGAATATATGCACTTCGAGCGCGCGTTTAATTCCTTCGCTCAGTGTGGGTCGGAATCCATGGTACATCATACCATAATACTCTTTGCCGTCGTGGATAACTCTTACGCAGTATATCCCTTCGGCGGGCATAACCTTGTTTTCCTTCACCATTTTCAGGTTAACTGTGGGATATCCTATTGTTCTGCCAACTTTATCGCCTTCAACTACCACGCCGTCGAATCCATACTCATATCCAAGCAGCCGTGCAGCCTCTTCAACTTCGCCTGCGGCAAGCGCAGTCCGTATGCGGGTTGAGCTGACGGGTTTAGCTTCAATATCAATTTCTTCCACGCGGTGGATCTTAAATCCTAGTTCACTGCCGAGGGATTTCAGGGTTTCGATGCTTCCTTCCCTGTTACGCCCAAAGAGGTGGTCGTATCCAATTACAAGATCGCTTAATCCGATGCCGCCAAAAATATATTTGTGATAAAATTCCTTCGCGTCAGTTTTGGAAAACTCTTCAGTGAATTTCATAACAAGAACATTTTCAATGCCGGCTTTTTCGAAAAGCCTCAGCTTTTCATCAATAGTTGTCAGCAGTCTGATATCGGGAGTTTTATTTTTAAGCACTTCCTGCGGATGCGGCTCAAATGTTACTATAAAAGAACGCGAATTATTCTGTTTTGCTATTTCTGTAACTTTATCGAGTATCTGCCTGTGTGCAAGATGAAGCCCGTCAAAAGTACCAATGGTTACAACTGTATTAACATCGTGCTGAATTTCTGAAACATCATTATATACGTTCATCCCTATAACTTTATCTCTTGCTGTTGTTCTCTGCCTGCTTTATTTTTTTCTATAAATTCTTCAACATCAAATGCATCTTTTACGCTGAAGCTGCCTACCATGGTTCGCCTGAGCTCTTTCAGGTAACCGCCGGTCTTAAGCTTTTCGCCCAGATCGTTTGCAAGCGACCTTATATATGTTCCCTTGGTACATAGCACCCTGAAACCTATTTCGTTACCGGTTACAGATGTTATTTCAAACTCCTTCACATTCACTATCCTGGGCTTGATCTCAATTTCCTGCCCTTTCCTTGCCATCTTATACAGTGGGCGGCCTTTGTGCTTAACCGCGGAAAACATCGGCGGCACCTGGCTTATCTCGCCGGTCAGTTCCTGCACTGCGGAATCAATATCACTCCGCGTTATGTGCGATATATCGCACTCATCATATATTTCTGTTTCGGTATCGTAGCTTTTAGTTTTAGAGCCTATTACTATAATACCTTCATACTCTTTATCACACCCAAGCAGCTCATTGAGCGTTTTGGTTTTTTTTCCTGTGCAAACTACCATCAGCCCTGAGGCTTTCGGATCAAGCGTACCTGAGTGTCCCGCTTTATTCACATCAAGGAATTTCTTTACTATGTTAACTATCCTTGCGCTTGTGTATTCCTTCGGCTTATCAAACAGGAGCGTGAGTCCCTCTTTGTTTGCCATTGTATGGCGCTCCTCCCATGGCATTTCCCAGAAGGAAATGTTACTTGTCATCACTTTCGGAATTTATGCCTTCGTTACCGCCGGTATCTTCACTGCCTGTATCGTTGCCGCTTATACTTTGATCGCCTGTCTTTGGCTGATCTTCCTTATGTATCTCTTTTATGATCTCATCTATTCTGCTTGCGTATTCAATATTGTCGTCATAATAAAAATCTATTTCAGGCACAAATTTAAGATGCATGCTCTTACCGAGATGCATCCTTATCTGTTTTTTTCGGTTGTTAACTTTTTCAACGCACACCTCTGCAGGCTCTTTATTACCTATGAAGCTTAAATAAGCTTTGGCGTTTTTAAGGTCACGGCTTATTCTAACGCGCGTAACTGTTACCAACCCAAGCTTAAGCTCTGCTAATTCGCGGGTTAATATAACCGCAAGCTGGTGCTTAATTTCCTCTGCTACTTTTTCTGTTCTTATTGACATAATATCACGGGATAACTCTTTGCAATAACCCCGCGGCAAAAACACTCTGCCGCGGCAGCATAGCGGGTTAATCCCTCTTCTGCTCCAGCTTTCTCTTGGTCTCTACTATTGTATATGATTCTACAATATCGCCAACTTTAATATCATTGAAGTTTTCCAGGCTCATACCGCATTCAAATCCCTGTTCAACTTCTCTTACGTCATCTTTGAATCTCTTAAGCGCGTTTATGCTGCCATCGAATACTACAAAGCCATCTCTAAGCAGCCTTACTTTATTGTTCCTTACAACTTTGCCATCAAGCACGTAACATCCTGCAACTGTACCGATCTTAGGCACTTTGAATGTTTCCCTAACTTCAACGGTTGCGAGTACTTCCTCTGATTTTTCAGGTTCAAGCAGACCCTCAAGGGCAAGCTTGATCTCGTTAATAACATCATATATAATATTATGAAGCCTTATATCCACTTTTTCAGCCTCGGCAAGCTTACGCGCCTTGAGGTTCGGCCTTACACCGAAGCCCACAATAATAGCGCTCGATGCGGCTGCAAGCAGTACATCGTACTCGGTAATTTCGCCGATAGCTTTATGGATAATACTTACCTTTACTTCGCTGGTTCCAAGCTTCAGCAGTGAATCGGAAAGCGCCTCAACCGATCCGTCAACATCACCTTTGATGATAACGTTAAGATCGACCTGTTTGCCTTCTTTGATCTGTTTGGAAATATCATCAAGTGTAATAAACCTAACCTGCCTGAAATCCTGCTCGCGTTTAAGCTGCTGCCTCTTGAGCGCGATCTCACGTGCATCGCGTTCGCTATCCATAACAACCATCACATCGCCTGCCTGCGGCATTCCGTCAAATCCAAGCACCTGCACAGGTGTTGAAGGTTTCGCTGACTCTACTTTGTTTCCGCGTTCATCAAACATAGCTTTCACCCTTCCGTTGTAGTTACCCGCAACGAAGGAGTCGCCTGCTCTTAAAGTACCTTTTTGTACAAGAACTGTAGATGTGATACCTTTGCCCTTATCAAGTTTTGCTTCAACAATGGCGCCTCTTGCGTTCCTATCCGGGTTAGCTTTCAGGTCAAGCACTTCCGCTTCAACAAGAATTTTTTCCAGAAGCTGTTCGATGTTGGTTCCCGCCTTGGCAGAAATTTCAACTGACTGGTATTTACCACCCCACTCCTCAACAAGCACTCCCTTTTCTGAAAGCTGCGTTTTGATCTTTGTGGGGTCTGCGTTTGGTTTATCAATTTTATTTATAGCAACTACAATCGGCACGTTTGCTGCAAGCGCATGGTTAATAGCCTCAATTGTCTGCGGCATAACGCTGTCATCAGCGGCAACAACAAGTACAACAATATCGGTTAT
Organism: Ignavibacteria bacterium; assembly: GCA_014879675.1. GTDB lineage: Bacteria > Bacteroidota > Ignavibacteria > Tepidaquicellales > OLB5 > OLB5. The sequence goes on along the minus strand of JACSRQ010000184.1, from coordinate 5,156 downwards.
CTGCGCGCCGCGTGCTCTCATAGCTGTAAATGCTTCATGGCCCGGTGTATCAAGAAATGTTACAAGCCTGCCATCTTCAAGCTTCACCTGGTACGCGCCTATATGCTGAGTAATACCGCCTGCTTCGCCTGTTACCACACTTGTTTTGCGCATGTAATCAAGCAGCGAGGTTTTACCATGATCAACGTGACCCATGATAGTAACCACGGGCGGGCGGTGAACCTGGTTTTCGGTATCATCTTCCGTATCGGCAAGCGAATCAACGGCATATTCCTTCTGGAACTCCACCGTAAATCCGAACTCATCTGCCAGCAGCGTGATAAGATCTTTATCCAGCCTCTGGTTGATAGTTACCATCATACCAAGCTCAAAACATTTCTGAATAAGCTGGCTTACTTCAATTTCCATCAGGGTTGCAAGCTCGGAAGTAGAAACGAATTCCGTAGCCTGAATAATATTTTTCCTAGCCAGGATCTCTTCTGCTTCTTTAAGCTCCTGTTCTAAACGCTCTTTCTTTTTCCTTCTTCTTAACTGCTGCCTTGCGGTAGATGAACCTGATTCATCCATCTTCGCCATAGTTTCGCGAATGGCCTCTTCAATTTCCGCTGTTACCTCTTCATCCGCTAATTTTTTCTTTTTCTTAGCCTCTGCGCCATCCTGGTATTTCTGTTTCTTCGATTTTAAATTCTTATCCGCATCGCGCTTCTTTTCCGTCGTATCAACACTTGGCGGCGTTGTTTTGGTATCGCGCGCCTTCTCGTCCTTTTTCTTTTCATCTTCCCTTGAAACGAACGGTTTTTTCACAAAAGGCTTCTGGCCCGGAACCGGTTTTTTGTTCTTGCGGAAATCGTCTTTAATAGTAACACGCTCAAATGTGCCGCCTGTTTTCCTGCCCTGGTAGCCGCCACCCGGCTTTTTACCCTGGTAACCTTTGGATTTATCGCCCGGTTTGGGTTTTTCGCCCGGTTTTTTACCGTAGCTTTCGGGTTTAAATGTTGTGATAACCGGCGGTTTTGGCCCGGGGATACTTGTACGATCTGATAATTTAATTTCCGGCTGTTTAATAGTCGGGGTAGGTTTCTCTTTTTCAACAACAGGTTTAACCGGATGCACTGTTGTTTTATCTTTTGCGGCCTTATCTTTAGCTGCCTTATCGCCGCCTGATTTATCACCTGCGGATTTATCGCCGATGGGTTTATCCTGCGCTGCTTTTTCACTCGCGGCTTTATCACTTGCTGATTTATCGCCCGCTGATTTATCGCTGGTTGATTTATCAACTGCAGGTTCGTTAGTTTTGGGCTTCAGCGCTTCTTCTGCCGCGCGCTTCTTATCATCTTCTTCCTTCTGCTTCAGCCTTATAAGCTCTTCTTCTTTTTCTTTGATGAGCCTGCGTTTTTCTTCCAGATCTTTCTGAAGCTGCGACTCGCGGTCATTTTTTACCCGGTCTTCATCATCTTTTTTCTTCTGCTTCTCTTCTTCTTCCTTAAGCTTCCGGTCGCGTTCTTTTTTAAGCTCTTCCTCAATTTCGGATATCTCTATGCCTTTATGCTTTTTCTTGAACTCAATGAGTTTTTGCTTATGCTTTTCGGCCTCTTCAAGATCGCTCTTAAAATGCCCGAGAACTTTTTGATAAACACTCTCATCAACCTTAGACATAACACCGCCTACCTCAACGCCGATGCGTTTGAGATATTCGAGTATTTCACCGGATTGCCTGTTGACTTCTTTGGCAATCTTCGAGATCTGTATTCCTTTTGAACCTTTGTTTGTTTCGGGCATTAAATTTATTTTACCTTATTGATTTTATTTACGCTTCCCGGGTGTGACTGCACTCCGCAAACTGACGGCTTACAATCTTTATCGCTTATTTCTTTTCCTCTTTTACAGCCTCTTTGTCAGAAGCTTCTCCGCCGTCTTCTTCATCCTCATCGTCATCATCTTCATCCTTTTCATCTTCATCCTTTTCATCCTCTTCTTTTTCATCATCATCGGCATCATCTTTCATATCCTTCGGCAGTGTTGGGATGTTTTCATCCTCGTCTTCTGCTGAATCCTCCGCTTCATCGATCTCTTCATCTTCAGCTTCTTCGGCTTCCCTGCCAAGCTCGCGCTCGAGGGCTTCTTCAATATCTTTCGGTCTGCCGCTGTTACGCTCTACATCAATTTCATACTCGGTAAGTTTGCTTGCAAGCTTTATGTTCTGGCCATTCTTGCCTATAACAAGCGAGATCTGGTCTTCATCCGCAATTATCTTAGCAACCTTGTTGGCTTTATCAAGATATATATCTTTTAACTTAGCCGGTGCCAGGGCGCGCGCAATATACAAACCAATATCATCGCTGTAGTTTATTACATCGATATTTTCATTGGCAAGCTCACGTACTATGGAGTGGATCCTGATACCCTTCATACCAACGCATGCGCCAACCGCGTCAATCCTGTCATCGTATGAATATACCGCAACCTTGGCTCTTTCGCCGGGTTCGCGGGCAACGCCTTTAATTTCAATTACGCCGTCATAAATTTCGGGAATTTCAAGCTCGAACAATTTCTTTAAAAACTCATCTGCGGAACGCGAAACCACTATAGAGGGCGGTCCCGATGATTTTTTCGATACTTCCTTTACATATACTCTGATCGACTCGCCTTTTTTGTAACGCTCGCGCTGGATCTGCTCGCCCTTGGGGAACTGTATTTCGTGTCCGTTGTGTATCAGCAGTATGCTGTGCGGCTTGATCTGGTAAATTTCGCCAACAACAATTTCACCAACAAGATCTTTATAATCGTTATAGATGATTTCTTTTTCAACTTCACGGATCTTCTGGTTCAGGTTTTGTTTAAGGTTCACAATGTGTCTTCTTCCGAAGGTAACGTAATCAAGAACTTCAGAATAATCATCGCCAACTTCAAGCTCTTCACCTGAGCGCTCATTTGCCTCTTCAACCGTGATCTCTGTTTCGGGATCTGCAACCGTTTCAACAACTGCCTTGGTAAGATACATTTCTATATCACCCTTATCCATATTTACGATAACATCGAAGTTCGCATTCTGTCCGTATTTCTTTTTAATCATCATCCCGAAGACTTCCTTGATAATACTTTCAAGCAGGTCTCTATCGATTTTTTTATCCTTCACCATTTGTGAAAAGGAATCAACTATCTCAGATTTCATTTGCTAAGCCTCATAATATTAATATTGTTTAATTTTTTTATCCTGAACGAAAGCCCGCTTCAGCGGGAATGAGTGAAGGATCTCATCATGAAAGCAATATTTAAGAACATGATCTTCCTTCAATAATTAATACTTTAACTCTGTTAGGCAGGGTCTATAGAACAAAAAAGACGCTTTTGCGAGCGTCATTACCATTCATAAACATTAATTATCACACAAATATAGCGGTTTTTAAGATTGGAAGCAAGGGGCGAGGGTTTGCCGTAAGCTCTCTAAATTGCAGGTAAAGAGCAATTATTCCGTTAACTTATCAAAATTTGTATGATTTGCTTCTAAAAGCTAACTATTTGATAAAATTGACCGTTTTTCGAGCATTTTCTGCTTTTTCAGCAGCTTTTTTGCTGCGATTGAGGTAATGGCAGAGTGGGTGCGTTCTGCGCTTTACAACTGCCGCTATACTACCCTAAATATGGTAAAAACATTAACTTGCTACATGCGGGAGCCTAGATCCTCCCCCGGGGAGCGAATGGGTTTATCAATGAGCAGAGTTCTTCAGTTCATCTATCTTACGGAGGAACCATTTTTTGAAATCCATTTTAAGATTGTGAACCTCAGATTCTATGTAGTGTATCTTTTCTTTTGTGGGATTATCCCTCAAAATATATAGGGAGTTAACAGACTTCATCAATTCTCTGGTCCTTTTTATATTGTCATGGCGTTCAACTTTATTCTCCTTCTCGGCGTAATTCAAAAAATGATTATGTGCATCGCATGATTGCAGGAATAACTCGTAATCCTGCATTTCATAATAAATCAAAAGGGTAAACTTTTTTATGAGATTTTTAAGGACAAATGAATCAAACTTTACCCTGGAGAGTAAGCTCAGTGCATTTCCGAAATCATTTTTCAGGATATTATATATAGATTCCGCCAACAACAATGAATCGTTTTTATCACTTTCAATCAGAAATTTCGAATAGTGATTGATGAATAAACGCATGTCGTCCGCCTGCTCTTCTTCAAAAAAAATGACAAGCCAGGGTATGAACTGCAGGCTGTTGATTTGCCTGTTTCTATCAAGAATAAGTTCGTTTTTGATCTTAAATTTATACACCTCCCGCAGTTCTTTATCTTTGTCCCCCGTAAAATCCTTCATTAAACTAAATGTGTTTACGAGCATAACATCCATATCCCTTATTGTGAGAACGGGCATTACCGAGCTGTTAGAATAAAAATAGTCCTTCAACCGCATCAAATCTTCTGTTTTACCGTTTTTGCAGTACGCTTTATAGGCAAGAAGATAGCACTTTAGAATAATATATTTAGCCTCTGATCGTTTTCTGATGAAACTCAATATCTTTTCAAAATTCCCGTCTGTTATTGATTCAAGGATAACTGCTGCCGCATTATCAATGTCTGTTTTGTTCTTCACATCTAAAGAAAACAGGTTAGTTGAATAATTTATCGAAATCAAATGAATTAGCATGCCCGTTATGAAGTTATCTTCTGTAAGATATCTGTCTTCAACCGAGGAAACCTTCAACTCATGAAAATGAGTATTCCATACTTTTGTTTCGTAAATTTTTGCCATCATGTGGAAATACTCTTCAATCGGAATGTTGATTTTTTTTAAATAGTCATCACCAGATACTTTCTCAAGATTTTTCCCTTTGTTATCCAATACCGTTTTCAGGTTTCGGTTAGCAATGGCTTTATAAAGGTTTGCGAATTCCTGAATTTCATTCTGCCTGTACTCTTCCTGCGTAATAAACTGCTCCGCAAGTTTCGTAAGCTCGTGAATAAGATTTTTCATCACACCGTAATTGTACTCTTTGGTTGGATAAATCATGCACCACAATTTCTCTTTTTCAAGCTCAGGCGAATCAAGCCCGGGGTAGTGTTTTTTTATGGCGGCGTATAGCAGCTGTACAGCGGATTTTTTATTGAAATAGGGTGATTTCAGAAAATCATCAAATTTGATGAT
>JACSRQ010000007.1 GCA_014879675.1 Ignavibacteria bacterium | reverse complement strand
GTGAGGGATTCGAACCCCCGACATCTTGCTTGTAAGGCAAGCGCTCTGAACCAGCTGAGCTAACCGCCCCCACTTTTTGGTAAAGTAATACAAAATTACAGGTTTTTTGAATATTTTCAAGTCAATAAAGAAAATTTACTTCCCGCCGTTAAATTTCCTGCTCTCTCTGTACATCATGAATCCGCCTAACAGGAACAAAAAGGAAGATAAATAGAAGGTATATTCAATCTCAAGCAGGCGCATTACGGCATAACCCAAAGCAGGAGAGAAGATTCCTCTTACCCCGGTTAATGTTATATGCACTGCCTGGTAGTTTGATACTTCGTTCTGAGGCGCATAAAATATTGAGCTTAAAGCCCATGCGATTGTTACACCGCTCATTGCAAATCCGAAAACGAAAAATGAGATGTACACAGTTATATTCATGTCGGGAATTATACCGGCTGAAGATAGATACCCGGCTGATATCATCATTAATGGAAATAGCGCCAGAATGCTGAATACATATCCGCAGAATTTTGTCGGATTCCCGATACCATGATACCTGCCCATTAGCGGTGTGAAGAGTATCAGTGCGGAATGAAATATTAATCCTTTCGCCATGGATATAGGTGCGTAATTCATTTTCAGGTTATCCACCAAATATATCGGCAAAACAGGGGAAAGCACCATGAACGCCATTCCGTACAGGAAAAAATAGGCCTCAAATCTCAGGAACGGTCTGTTCTCTCTGAATATCCTGAGTGTATTCCTGATCGGCAATATTGCAATATCTTTCAGCAGCCTTGCGGAGTATTTAGTCTTCCCGGTTATTGTCCTGCCCCGGTAATCATCCATGCTGAGCGTAACCATCTTTGCGAGCGAATAATACACAACTATGCCTAGTACTCCCGCAATGGGGAATAGCACTTTGTATAGGTTACCGTTGAGATCGAGGAAATAACCGGATGCTGTTGATACTATCAGCACAAACAGCGTTTGAACTGAAGTGGCATATGAATAGAGGCGGCTTCGGTTCACCTGTGTGTAGTTATGCTTAAATACAATGTTCCAGATAGAAAGCAGCAGGGAATCCAGATAGGCGCCCAATGCAATACAAACAATATAATAAACCGGGTTCTCAAAAAGCGGAAGAATTATCAGGAATGATTTCGCGGCTATTCCGATCATCAGAATAGTACGTGCGCGGCTTCTGGAACGATTGACAAGCTCGCTGCCGTAGATCGAAAAAAGAAATGACGAGCTGACCAGCAAGGTTAGTATCATCACTTCGAAATCGCTGCCGCCAAGCGTCTTTTTGAGTATAACATCCTGCAGCAGGATGATCCCGATTGCGATCCCGTTAAATACCTGCGAAATTATATGTAAGGTAAAGGTTTTCTTTTCTAGTCTTAGAGAGGCTGCCTGCGTATCTTTATTCAATTATCAGTTCAGTTCAGGAAATTCCTTATGATTTAGAATTACTTTGATCTTATCTTTATATTTATTCTCGAGGTGATTTTTAAGCTTAATAGCAGAATAAACCGAGCGGTGCTGTCCGCCGGTGCATCCGAAGCTTATCATCAGGTCATGGAAATCACGCTTTACATAATTATCCACAGCCTTATCACAGATCGCAAAGGCATCTTTTAGGAATTCCTGCATGATGTTATCTCTATCCATGAATCCCGCAACCTGTTCGTGGGCGCCGGTTAGAGCCATGAATTTTTCTTCCCTGCCCGGATTATAAATGAACCTGCAGTCGAAAACGAATCCGCCTCCGTTAGCCGAAGTATCCTTCGGAATGCCGCTTTTTTTGTAGCTGAATGAGAATATTTTTACTGTAAGCATTTAGTGTTATTAGAGCGGGAGACGGGGATCGAACCTCCCGCTTTCAGCGGGACAGGCACGAGCACATCAACTCACAATCACAGTTCAGTTAATCCTGAAATTTGAGCGGGAGACGGGGATCGAACCCGCGACATTTTGCTTGGGAAGCAAACATTCTACCACTGAATTA
>JACSRQ010000202.1 GCA_014879675.1 Ignavibacteria bacterium | reverse complement strand
CTCTCTCCGTCGTCGGCAGCGTCAGATGTGTATAAGAGACAGCTTCTGGGTTTCAGGTACAGGCTCAAGCAATACGGGCGGGGTTAGATATATTACTCTTGGGGGCTCAACCAGCACGCAGGTAAGTACTTCGGTAGTTAATACCAGAATTGTAAGTATATTCAACGGACAATTGATGGTTTCTTCTTCATCCGGCGCATTCCTTGGTATAAGCAAAGTCGGATCAGGGTTACCCACAGGCGCAGGTGAAACTATCACTAACACAATTAATACTCTTTCAGGTTCAAGCTCGTATGGTTTTGTTTACAATTCAGATACAACTGTTTGCTACATTGCAGATGACCGCTCTTTACCAAACGGCGGCGTGCAGAAATGGACAAACAGCGGCGGTGTATGGAGCCTGGCATACACGTTGAATACCGGGCTCACAAGAGGTTGCCGCGGACTAACCGTTAATTTCTCGGGCGCAAACCCCGTTCTTTATGCTGTAATGGATTCTACAGTAAGCAATAAAGTACTCACAGTAACGGATGTTGGATCTTCTTCGGCATTCAGCACAATAATTACAGCAGGCACAAACCAGCTTATCAGGGGAATAGCATTTTCACCGATAGCTCCCCCGCCTCCTGCGCCTTTAGCTCCATCACTTGTATCACCTGCGAACAATTCTACAGGCAACTTAACCTCTTTAACACTGGTGTGGAATAAACCCGCTAACGCAACCAATTACAGGGTACAGCTTGCAACCGATAGTTCATTCACAAATATTGTATTGAATGATTCCACTTTAACAGATTCACTCAGAAGCGTAACAGGCTTGATGCCGCTTAGCAATTACTGGTGGCGCGTTAACGCAAAAAATGTAAGCGGTACCAGCGCTTACTCAACTCCATTCAAGTTCAGAACTCTTGGAGTTCCCGCACAGATAACAGGAACATTTATTCCTTCAAACGGCGCAACAGGGCAGGCTACAACAGTGAATTTCCGCTGGCCGAAGGCAGTTGACCAGGTTTTGGATAACCCGCTCATCAGCAATTATTGGTTTGAGCTCACTACCGATACAGTTTCACTCGCCAACCTGACACGCGATTCACTTCTTACTGATACATTGAGGACATCCTCAGGATTAACGAACAACATAAACTATTTCTGGAGAGTCAAGGCAAAGAACCAGTCGGGATGGGGCACTTTCAGTCAATGGCTTCGCTTCACAACCAGTCCGCTTGCTGTAACAACTAACGGCGGCATTCCGAAGGAGTTTGCTCTTTACGGCAACTATCCAAATCCGTTTAACCCGGTTACCACAATTAAATTTGATGTACCGGTTGAAGGATTAGTGAACATACAGGTTTTCGACCTTCTTGGCAGGGAAGTTTCTACTCTATATAATAACTCTATGAAGCCGGGAAGTTATACAATATCATTTGACGCATCGGATCTTTCCTCCGGCTTCTATTTTTACAGAATGAATTCCGGAAGCTTCACATCGGTTAAAAAAATGATCTTAATAAAATAAACCTAAATAACTAATATGAAAAATTTAACAAAATTCCTTCTGATGCTGCTGGCGTTTTGCAGCATTTCTTTCGGACAAAGCTTAACGCAGTCTAATTTCAGCGGATTGCTGGTACCTAAATATATGGGTTCAGGAACCAGCACCCGTCTCCCTGTTGTATTCCGCGCAGAGATACAATCATTAATGCCTAACACAACATACAGGTACTATGTACAGGCAGCTCTTTTCAGCGATCTTGGCTCAACGAACCCCGGCGCGGGTAATCCTATGCTTATCAGCCAAAACGGCTCTTCGTTTACTTATTCAACAAGTCCCAGCCTTACAACGGCAGGCGGTTATGAAACTTTCATGACAGACGGCACAGGAAAATACAAAGGTTGGTTTGCATTTGTTAACACAGGTAATGCGCGCTTCACAGCAGGAAACTACGTTATGCCTACTATCACCATAGATAGTGCCGGCAGCGGAACTGTTAAATTCCGCCTGGCATTAAATGACAGCATAAAGGTTCTTGGCTTCGCAACAACAGCCGGCACGAACAATGGCACCGGCATTTACGGTATTTCCAACGCTTCACCGAAGAACATTGTTGCCCTATTTGATAATACAGCGGGAACAGGCAAGCCTCTTGCTGTTACTTTCCTTGAAAGTGCTTCAGTTACAATCGCAAGTACGGTTTCATATTATACCGATAGCGTTGCAGGTAAAAATGGCCGCTGGGGAACAATCATACCAAACGATAATGCCAACGGAGTAAAAAGAGTAGAGCAATTTTCTATAAGTGACGGCTCAAGCGTTAATTTTAATACCGATCCCGACGGAACATGGCCAAGCGGAGCGAATACTGTCAATCCAACCGGAGGAAGCACAACACCGGTAAAACTAACAATAGTTGATGCACCTTTGAGGCTGAGCCAAATAAGCACTTCCGTTCCTGAAAAATTCTCTTTATACCAGAACTACCCGAATCCATTTAACCCCGTTACAAAGATCAGGTTTTCTTTACCGCAAGCTTCGCCTGTAACAATGAAGCTATATGATGAAACCGGCCGCTTCGTGATTGAAATGCTGAATGCAAGGTATTCCGCAGGTACATATGAATACGAACTGGATGCATCAACACTTGCCAGCGGTATATATTTTTACGAGCTGAAAACTGACAAATTTTCAGAAGTTAAAAAACTTTCCCTGGTTAAATAATGAAAGTAAAATTAGTATATAAAAAAATGACCGGTATGCTTATCATACCGGTCATTTTGCTGTGTTCTTGCCAAACCATGTATTACCTTCCCGGTGATAAATTCGAACCTGTCAGGATTAATGAAATGTTCTCCTTCGGCTCACGCGGCACGGGACCCGGTAAGTTTGAGTTGATTGACGCTATTGTTACCGATAAAGACGGAAACATTTATATCGGTGATAAACAAGGCTTCATTCATAAATTCTCACCCGATGGAAAATTTATGAATAAGATAGGCTCGCAGGGTACCGGCAGAGGCCAGTTTTATGATGAAGTAAAAGGTATTGCTATCGATTCCCGTGGCAGAATAATCGCAGCGGATGAATTTAATAACCGTATAAACATTTTCGATTCTGAAGGAAAATTCGAAACCTCATTCGGAAAAAAAGGGTTCGGTAACGGTGAATTTATGGACCCTTCGGGGGTTGCGGTTGATAGCGATGATAACATATATATAGTTGACAGCAAAACCATGTATATACAGAAATTTTCGAAAGACCTTACCTTTATAAAAAAATTCGGCGGCCCTTCAGGCAGGTATTATGCCGATATGACATTCATGGATGAAAAGGTTTACGGTTCGGAAGAGGGCAAGTTCAATAAAACGGAATCTATTGCCTGTATAAACGGACTGATCTATGCTGCCGACGAAGGTAATTCACGGATACAGGTATTTGATCTGAACGGAAGCTTCATCCGGACTATCGGGGGCTCAGGAATAGGTAAGGGTAACTTCTTCGATGAAGTTGAAGGTATATCTTCTGATGCTGACGGCAACATTTATGCCGTAAATGAATCCAAAGGCAAATGGGGTTCAATTAATGTTTACGATAAGGACTATAACCCCGTGCTCCAGTTCCAGCCCAACAGCTATATGGTTTCACCTGATGGAATGAGAGTAGATAATGTTCTGAAAAGGATATATGTAGTTGACCAGGGAAACTGGAAAGTAAGGGTATTTGATCTTGAAAAAGTGAAAGCGAGGTTTGTGAAATGATGTTTAACCTTAGAACTTTTTTGCAATTTTTGACCTTCCCGCTCGCGGTGATTTTTAGTTCCTGCGTTACTCCTAATGAAGGGCAAAATCCATACGGAACAATCTCCGTTGAAAACCAGACGGTATTCATAAACGAAATAAACGCGGCAGGCGGAGACTGGATCGAGCTTTACAACGGCTCAGGGCAAACTATAGATATCAGCGGTTTTACTATGATAGATAACGGCTCAAACAACATACCGCTTGTAGTGCCGGCAGGCACTGTAGTACTTCCTGATAGCTTTGTAGTATTCGAAAATCTTCCTTTTGGACTTTCTTCCACAACAAGCGATGGCGTTAACCTGAAGAACGCATCAGGCACACCGGTAGATGCATTCACTTATCCCGATGGCGCTGTTGTTGACGGAAAAACGATCGGACGAATTCCGGATGGCGGCACATGGACCTATAGCCTCAACCCTACAAAAGGATACAGCAACACAGGCTACATTCAGCCGGTAGATACATCCCAAAAGCTTTTCATAAACGAGTTTCTTTCAACCTCCGCAACTTCTCAGGCAGATTGGATAGAGCTTTATAACCGTGATTCCGTGAACTCTATAAACCTCGAAGGTTATACGCTCAGAGATTCGTTGTCATCGGGAAGCAGCTGGGTAATACCTGCAGGTTTTGTTATAGCGCCGCGGGGTTACATAGCATTCACGAACGGAACAAACTTTCCCTTCGGGCTTTCGTCACAGACTGACGGAATAAAGCTGATAGATCCCACCGGAAAGATGATCGATGTGTATTTCTACACAACACCGCAAATAGCAGATAGAACTACCGGCAGGCTTCCCGATGGAGGAGCATGGACGCCAAATTTAACACCAACAAAAGGAGCTCGGAATTTACCATGAAAATATTCTTTTTGATATTGATCTCAATATTATGCATTGAAGGCATTTCAGTTTCGCAGGATGTTGAATTCGGCGGCCAGGTGAGGATAAGATCTGTAGCGCAGGAAAACTTCGCGCTTGATTCCGCAGGCTCGCCTTCACTGAAAAACAATTACGATTTCAGGCAGAGATCAAGGCTTTACGCAATTGGCAGGTATGCCGATATTGCAGGAATGTTCGAAATTGAAAATAACAGCCGCTGGGGTTTCCGGACAAATACACCGAATACTTCTACGGTAAGCCCTGATCAGCAGGATGAAACAGGCGAGCTTTACATCAATACACTTTTTATAGATTTCCCTGTGCCGCTGCTATCCAAAATTACTCCAATGTACGCGCGTATAGGAAGGCAGTATTTCCAGCTTGGCAGGGGTCTCGTAATTGATATCGATAGCGATGACGCGCCCGATCCTCTCGATGGGGCAAGGCTATACTCGCCTTTAACTAAACGCCTGGGCTTTAACCTGATGTATGTTTACAAAGAAGCAAGATCAGATAAAAGTGAAAGCGCCAAGAAGATGTACGGCGGAACAATTGATATAGCTGTTGATCGTTCGCATTTGCTGCCTGAGCAATTCCTGCATCCATATACATTCCTGCAGATCAATAAAAGCAACACTGACTTCACCGATAACAGGATGTTCAGCGGTATTTATGCCGAGGGTGAACTGCCTTATTTCATGAACATATTTAATATTGACAGGATCAAGTATAGGCTCGAGTACTCTCACCAGTACGGAAGCATTGATTCATCCGGCGGCAGGTCAACAAACTATAATGGCAGCGCTTTCTTTTTTGATTTCAATATCCGGCGCGATTTTGTTGGCGGGCTGAAATTCAAGCTGAAGGGGATGTACTTCGTCTCCACAGGCGATGACCCGGATACAAAGGAAATTGAGCTTTTCAGAAGCTCGTATCAGAACTTCCGCCCGGGTGAACTGTTTGGCGAAGAAAAGATCGGCAGCGCGCTTATTCGCAGTATATATCCCGATGAGAGGTTCGGCAGGGGCGGTTCCAATATTCAGATCATGAAGGGTGAGATAGAACTTGAATATAAAGATCTTTCTCTCTCTGCTGAATACTTTAACTACCTTGCTAACAAGGTTGCCCAGGGCGTCAGCAATAAAATTGGCAGCGAGATAGACCTGACCCTGGAATACCGGTTCACAACAAAGTTAACTTCACACATAAAACTTTGCAGGTTCACACCGGGTCTCTTCTTCGGGAAGAACCTGAAGCCCGCCAACGAAGTTGAGTGCGAGATCAAGTTCAATTTCTAAAATGTTTTTTTGAAAGGCTTTTTTGAACTTCATCCAAAAAAAATCCCCGCTGTTTGCGGGGGTTTTTTTTACGTCCGTCAAATTAAACAAACTTATTTTACTACCAGCATTTTCATTATCTTTATGAATTTTACTCCCGAGCTTCCTGCGGATTCAAGCCTGTAGAAATACACACCCGAAGCAATGCCCGATGCGTCAAAACTTAATGTATTGTAACCTGCCGTTAGGTTTCCATCAATCAGCTTCTTTACCTCCCTGCCTGCTGCGTCATATACTGTCAGCTTCACAAAAGAATCCTCTGCAAGCGCAAATGAAATATTGGTGACCGGGTTGAAAGGATTGGGATAATTCTGGAAAACTTCGCTGTTCAGAGGCTTTCCTATAATAACTGCCTCTGCGAGATTGTGATACTCAAAGTTTCCGTTGAAATCGATCTGTTTCAGCCTGTAGTAGTATTTGCCTGTCCTGAGGTTCAGATCTGTAAATGAATATGAAGAAACTGTACTTGTAGTACCATTACCTTTTACAAACCCGGTTTTAATCCACGTACTTCCGTTTTCTGACCTTTCAACATCAAAGCCTGAATTGTTTAGTTCTGAAGAAGTGCTCCAGCTTAATGCAGCATTATTCAATCTTACAGATGAAGTGAATGAAGCCATTGTTACAGGCAAGGTACTGCTGCTTGTTGCACCTACAAAGAAAGTTTCATTTATATTTGCCAGGTTCATTCCTGAGCGGTTTACAGATGGATCGGAAGTTGTTCCGGTTGCTGCCGAAAATGATCCGCCGGCTGCACCAATTGATGTTACAAGTGAAAGATCACCAATACTGCTGATATTTGGAATTCCCATTCCTTCAAGTCTTAATGAAACTGTAGTTGCACCCAAATTTAAGCCGTCAGCTGCTGCAATTTCCCAGTTCATGTTGTGCCTTTTATCAATTGTGAGTGCGCCATCTGAAAACGGTAAACCGTACATTGTTGTACCTGCATCGTTATTGTGCGTAATACTGATCGTTCCCCCGGTAGTAATTGTAGCAGCGCTGAAAACTAAAGTCGCAAATCTCTTATCACTTGAACTGCCCATTGGAAAGAGCCCAACAGTTCCTGAAAACGAAGTCGGCAGGCCTGATGCAGGTATCCATCTTTTAAATGTTCCCTGTCCGGAAATGGAACCCCTTGTATAAGTCAATGAACCGGCCTGTGTTGCAGAGGCACCTAGCGTTAGCATGCAACCGCTTTCTATTACAATACTTCCTCCTTCAAGCCTCAAGCCTGTGCTGGTTCCCCCGGAGGCTGTTAATGTTGTATTTCCTCCTGTGCTGCTGAGGGTTACTGTTTTAGTGCTGTCATTTTCAACCCTAATAATATTGAAGTTAGCGGTCAGCCCGTTAGTTGAAATTGTTTGGTTATCGGTACCGTTCAATCTAAGCTCAGCATATGTTTGAAAATTTGTACCTAATGCTGCGCTGTTCTGCATTGTCAGGTTTCCGCCAACACGGCAGTTGAATGTAAAAAAACTGCCGCCGAATCCTGTTATTTCCATCGAGGCACCGTCTAAAGTGAGATTCTTCCTGACTAAAATGTTTGGTGTAGCAAGGTCATAGGTATATGTAATAGAAGATCCGCTTAATGTTAAATTATTGTATGAAGGTTCACAAGGCAGGGTTGTAATTGATGAACCAGTGCTGAATATTATGCTGCTTGTTAAGCCTATATTGCCTAATGTTGGGAGAGTTGTATTACTCAAGGTCAAAGTTGAGCTGTTACTTACATCAATAACTCCGCTAACTGTATTCAGAGAAGGAATTGTGAAATTAACAGAATTTGTCCCGTCGCCAACAACTATTTTAGAAGCATAACCTGATACTACCCAGTTTGAAGAAATAGTTGCGGTTGAATTATTTCTGATATTAAACGTCTGCAGGTTATTGGTAAAGTTCGCGGGGTTTGTTCCCGAGCCATCAGTATTTGTTCCCCAGCTAGTTACCGATGTAATACTTCCTGACCCATTCCAATAATAATTTGTATTCAGGCCGTTTTGTCTTACATCAACGCTATCTATAGCAAAGCTCGGGCGTCCGCCGCCTCCGGCAATCTGCCTGGATACCCACCTCAACTGAACCACACTCTGGTTATCGCACTCTGAAGGCAATGTTACGGTAAAAGTTTGTGTGTTTTGCGGAGTTGTAACAGCTGTTGTTTGGTTAAATGCTAAACCCTGCTGGTTAAAATATACTCTTGACCCTGCTGGTTTAAAGTTACCGGATGTTCCAACCCTGTACTGCAGCTCCAGACCGTTTACCCTGTTATTGCTTGTTGTCCCATCCTGCTGGCTTCTGATGGTCATGGCATCATACTTAACCACAACATTGCTGTTTCCTGTTGTGTTTATTGCCAGAACGAGGCCAAGATCAAATGATCCTGTATTCAAGAATCCGATCTTGCCGTTATAATTATTAACATTGTTTGAGTTTGTTGATGCGGTCACACTTGCGGCAAGGTTTCTATCACCTGTTGCCGGAGTGTATTGATATGTGCCTCCCGGGTTTGTACTGTATTGCCAGCCCTGCCATCCCGCCGGATATGTGGTTGATGTATGAAGCAGGCTTGAAAATCCCTGGGAATAAGGTAGAGTTTGAGCTGCTGGATTTGTTTGTGATTTGACAGGCAATCCTGCAAATATTAGTACAAAAAGCACACAAATTACCCCTAAAGATGTATTTTTCTTAATCATGATATCTATCTATTATATAATTGTAATTGTACAAAAATACAGATTTGGCTTTTTCTGTAGATTAAGAGAGGGTTAGAAGTGTATTAGTTAAGACGTTAAATTATGTTAGCATTGCGTTAACCCACAATTCATGTTAACATACATATTTATATTTAAAAAATCCCCCTGGCAACAGGGGGATTTAAATAATAGCGGGTATGTTTTGTTTGGTTAGAAATTTGTGGTGACGATCCCTCTTATCAGGAATTCATCGTAATTGTTGGTGCCGTTTATCCAGTCAGTGTACAGGCTCTTCTCGCCCCGGATATCAAACGTTACATTTTTTATAATGTTGAATGATGTTGTAAGATACATCATCCGTTTCCTGTTTTTATCCTTTTCAACTCCGGTTGAAAATCCGATCGAATTCGTCCACACATCTTCAAGCGTATAGCTTGCAAACGCATCAAACGAGAGTATCCGGCTATAATCATTTACGTAATCGGAATGCACAAGGTTGATGCTGGCTGAAAGGCTTAAAGGAATTCCAAACGATATCCCCTCACTTAATGTAAGGCTGTTTGAGGTGTAACCGCTGGCTGTATCGAGCGATGTTGCTTTGTTGAACATATATGATAGATTTGAGGATAAGCTCATTTCACCAAACCGCAGGTTGTGACCGGTATTCATCAGAAATAAATGATTTTTGTAATCGAATTTATACACTGGGTCACTTGCGTTATTGGTCATGAAATTCGGCATGTATGCAAGCATAACATACGGGTAACCTTTGAAATTCATGTTCACAGTTAGATTCGGTATAGTAGTATTTGTGGTATAACTCTTCGAGTTGATGAGGTTATCTTTAAACCACTTGAATGAAGCTGTTACCGAGACCTGCTTATTCAGGAACTTCTGCGCAATTTTTGTTTCAACCTCAAGCTTATCGCCCCTTAGGGTCGGATTGCCCAGTGTTACAAATCCGGGTCCAATCATTTTCAGCGAAGCTGTTACCTTCGTATTTGATTTCTGGTTATCAAATGTAGATTTAACGGAATATGAATAATCCACCTGGCTGGAGATCTTCGGGTGGAACATATGTTTTACAAACGAAGGAATGGAGTTATTTTCAAGGTCAGCATCACGGTTATCTCTTGTAAGCATTGAACCCACCGCTTCTGCTTCAAATGAAAGCTTATCCCTCAGCAGGTTAAGCTTGCCCTGTATGCCAAAAAGGTAATTGCTGTTCGGGGTAAGCCGCTGGTTAGATGAATCAACCAGAATTGAACCCCCTTTATCGTTAGCATAAAGACCGGTAAGATAAATGTGGCTCTTATCTGATTGCCCGTAGCCTATTCTGCCGGCATATAGGTCTCTGCGGAAAGAGGAGTTATCGATCGGCTTCTGGTTCTTCTGCGCGGTTGCAGCAATGTAAAACCATCCCGGGTTGAACTCAACATTTATTCCGGAGACCGGTACCCCCTGCATAGTGAACGGTGTGTATGATGGGTATGTTGTGCCTATACCAAGAGTTTTGAAGCTTGAAATTAGTTTCAATGCAGGATTCAGCTTCGACATCACCTTACTTTTTGCATCACTCTCAAGCTTATACTTCTGTTTATCACTTAACTTGGATTCATCCTTATTGCTTTCGCTCAGGATCTTATCTTTTTCGGCTTCAACTTTTTCCATAATGAATTCTTTGATCGTTTCAGCATCAAGTCTCAGTCCAATTGAATTAATATTCTGCCTCGATGCTGAGTTCTCGCTTGAAAACAGGAATGATGTCGATATTGGCAATCCATACAGACTCACGGAAGGCGTTAAGTTCAGGAAACCGTATCTTGGTTCCTTATCCGAGCCCGTTCCTGAGCGGTTTGAGGATTCACCAAATAGTTCGCTGCTGAACGAAAACTGGAATGTCTTCTTCTTTGCAGTCAGATACGAGCTGCCCATGTTACCATCTAAGCTTCCATCTCCGAATGAGCCATTTCCGTATAAGTTGTTCCCATCCAGATTTGCACCCCAGTATTTCTTCATTATGGCAAGCTTTTTCTTGGTATTGTTAACCTGGATAATTTCGCCGTATGTGAATTCATATATCTCGCTTGAAGAGATCAATGTTCCGTCCACATATGCTTCAACCTGCCATGCGTATCTCATCCCTGCCTTAAATTCTCTTGCGGCAACAGGATACTGGAAGCTGGCCGCCTTGAGATTGCTGCTGCTGAAATAAAGCGGGTTTGATTGCATTGCATCGTAAGCGGATTGCATTCCGTACACATCTGCAATTTTCAGTTTGTAAGTTAATGATTTGCTGTTACCTATCGGAACCGGCGGCATCCAAGAAAAAACCGGGTACCTGTTTTCAGTCTGCATTTTCAGTGCGTCTGTTGGATACACAAGCGCCACCTGTGATACCAGCAATACTTCATGCGAAATACAATCTGTGCCAAGTATATCTCCTGTAGCCGCATCTATCAGATCAACGCATATATCGTAATCGCCGGTAGGTAATTGCCCCATTCGCGTGAGAACATCTTTGTACTTTTCGTTCTTTTGGTTTATTGTGACTTTGCCTATATCCCCGGTCTGCACGGTTTTTACACCGGGCGGCAGATCGAACGTGCCGCAGGATGCATCCATCACCAATCCGATTATAGCTTCCGTCGATCTTCCATGCAGGTACACACGGTATGTTTCAAGCGTTGGATTTATTATCGTGATCTTGAACATATCCTCAGTTAGGAACTTATGCGGCGGCGGCTTTTTGAGTCTGATAATAACTTTACCGGTTTGAGAGTAAACGTTCTGCGCAATCAGCGCTATTATGATCAGAAGAATGTATTTTAGTTTTTGCATTTTACTTTTTATTATTTTGCATTGATAACATTAACATCATACCTCTTATTTCACTTACATCATCCCCGCTTGTTATCTGCCAGGCGTATTTATACCCGCGTTTAACCACAACTCCCGGTGGATCACCTGCGTAACTATATGTTGTTGACTTTATATCATTCACTTCAAGTATTGGTCTGTTCTCTTTTATAGCAACATCAGGCGATTGGTCACCTTTCAACTCAACTATTCGTAAAGTGTATTTACAAATTACATGAGGAGGGCAAGGATCATTTCTTTTCCAGCTAAACACTATTCCCAGTAATGTATCAGAGTCAATTTCCTGCCCGTTTGTCGGTGATACTAATGATATGCCAGGTTCGTTCGGATTAGTGGGATGTATAGGAGGTCCTTTAATAATACGCACATCACTCTGAACATCACCACTGCTAACCCTCCAAGCATATTTTTTCCCAGCTTCAAGTTTCGGTCCTGTAAATGGATATTGAAATGATGTAGAGGTAATTCCTTCTTTATCTAAAATTGGCCGATTTTCTTTTATCGCTACATCAGGGGATTGGTCACCCTTCAACTCAACGATCTTCAGGGTGTACGGTCCGCCTTTAGGCAGCGGCGTCCATGAAAACACTAAACCGGGAAGTGTATCCGGATCCAGCTCCGC
>JACSRQ010000199.1 GCA_014879675.1 Ignavibacteria bacterium | reverse complement strand
AGATGTGTATAAGAGACAGATAAAAACACAGATACCTCATATAACGAATTTGTGCAACAGATTAGAATACGCAATGAAAACGAAAAATGTTGGTATATTGATGAAGATCAGAGTATTGATATAGCGGCTTTACCTATTTCTCTACCAGAAAAATTTTTAGAATATTTTGGAAATTACTTTTTGAGTGATGAGTTGTTAGCCACCGATTCTGCAATATCGCTTTTGGAACTGCATCCAGGTGATGAAGTTTTTTCTATTGGATTTCCGCTGGGAATTGGGAGTAACTATTTTGGTTTTCCGTTACTTAGAAGTGGTAAAATAGCTTCTTACCCTTTGTTACCGACTTCAACTTACAAGACTATGCTAATTGACATGAATGTCTTTGAAGGGAATAGTGGAAGCCCAGTTTACATTTGTGAAAATTCAAGAATTATCCAGAACAACAAAATAGTATTCGAGGTTATTGCAATTTTGGGCGTTCTAACTACATCAATTAAGCAAATATCATACATTGAATATCAAAACATGTCAATCGAGGAAAAGATACCTCTGGGTTTGGGTGGAGTAGTTCCGTCTTCTTATTTATTAAAGATTCTACAGAAAATTGAAACAGACACTGATATTAAGTGAATTTGAGAAATCGCAGAGTTTTTTCCATCAATTGTTAATATGTCAAACTTAGTTTGTTTAACGTTATGGTCCAATCTAGTATGTACTATATTCTTCTAGAAATCTTCTAAAATGTTAGAATTCCCTTTCACCCAACATATGTCATTATTTTTGCGTATCTTTGTAGATACAAATCATGCCGCGGGCATGATAAAACACCTTCAGCTATACCTCATAAGTGAAATCCGCAGTATATCCGAAGAAACGAATTAATAACTACAAACTATACAGAAGTGATCTTCATGCGGAATTTTGATGAATATTACTTTTGAATTTCCATATCGTATGGAGATTACTAAATCTTAATGAAAGAATTATTGGAAACATTGAAGTTTGAGGACTTAAACCTCTCCAAAGAAGTTACAAAAGCAGTCGCAGATCTTGGCTTTGAAGAAGCCACACCCATTCAGTCACAGGCGATACCATTCCTGCTCGAAGGGAGGGATCTTATTGGCCAGGCACAGACAGGTACGGGTAAAACAGCCGCGTTCGGCATTCCCGTGATTGAAAAGATCGACGCAACTGTAAAAAGTACACAGGCAATTGTACTGTGTCCAACTCGCGAGCTGGCGATCCAGGTTGCTGAGGGATTCAGTGACTTGCTGAAATACAAAAAAGGAATTAAGGTACTTCCCGTTTATGGCGGGCAGACAATTGAGCGGCAGATCAGCGCGCTCAGAAGAGGCGTGCATATAGTTATCGCAACCCCCGGAAGGCTTATAGATCATATCGAAAGAAAAACTATTGACCTATCAACTGTTGCTACAGTTGTGCTAGATGAAGCTGACGAAATGCTTAATATGGGATTCCGTGATGACATGGAAACCATTCTAAAGAAGGTACCCAAAGAAAACAGGCAGACAGTTTTCTTTTCAGCAACAATGCCCAAGCCTATACTTGAGCTTACAAAGAAATACCTGAAGTCTCCTGAACACATAAAAGTAGTTCATAAAGAGCTTACTGTTCCCAATATCCAGCAGTTCTACTACGAGATAAAGCCTAACATGAAGCTCGAAGTGCTCTGCAGGCTTATTGATGTCAATAACCCGACACTTTCGCTTGTGTTCTGTAATACTAAGCGTACTGTTGATACTCTTGTTGCGCATCTTAAGGCAAGGGGTTACTCCGCTGAAGCAATTCACGGCGATCTTAAGCAGAGCCAGCGTGATAAAGTAATGCAGAAATTCCGTTCAGGCAAGCTTGACCTGCTTGTTGCAACGGATGTTGCTGCGCGCGGTATTGATGTTGATGATATTGACGCAGTATTTAATTACGATATGCCGCAGGATGAAGAGTATTATGTTCATCGTATCGGCAGAACTGCACGTGCAGGCAGAAACGGTCAATCACACACTTTTGTAGTTGGTAAGGAATTCCACAACATCCGTGAAATTGAACGATACACAAAAAGCAAAATATTGAGGAAAGATCCTCCTTCATCTGAAGCAGTTGCAGAGCTTAGAACAACCAGCTTCCTTGAAGAAGTTAAAAAAGCTATTGGCACAGGCGAAGACCTCAAGAAGTATGATGTTTATATCGAGAAGCTTGTTGAAGATGATTTCACAACATTCGAAATCGCAGGCGGCTTAATGAAATTGCTTCTTGCAAAGGAAGTTAAAGCTATCGAAGAAGCTCCAAAGGAATTCGGCGGCTATGATGACTCACGCGGAAAAGGTGACAGAGGAAGAAGAGATAGAGGTGATAGGGGAGATAGAGGCGATAGAGGTGGCGATAGGTATGGTAACAAAAGCAAGAGCAAAGATTTCGGCAGGGACTGGAAGAAGGATGGCAAAAAAGGCGATTACATGAACAGGGATGACCGCAGGAAAGATGATAAAAAGAGCTTTAAAAGCAGCAAGTCAACAAAAGATTACGGTGCGGATAAAGATATGGTAAGGCTATTCATGAATGTTGGCAAAAAATCCAATGTCGGAGCATCAGATATCCTTGGCGCAATAACCGGCGAAGCAGGTGTACCGGGAAGCTCGGTTGGTACAATTGATATATATGATAAATTTACATTTGTAGATGTTGCTAAAAAGCATGCCAATGAAGTGATAGAAGCAATGAACGATAACCAGATCAAAGGGAACCGTGTTGCAATTGAAGTTGCAAAAGGCAAATAAGTACTTACCTAAAACAAAAAAACCTGCGTATCTAAAGTACGCAGGTTTTTTTATGTCCTTTACTCAATTCAATAGCTACTCTTTGTAATAAAAAATATGCTGCTCGCCTTCGTTCAGGATCTTTAAACCTTCCGAATACGGTTTCGAGATTGCCAGGCCCGTTGCAGAATTTTTGCCGTATCTTTCGGCAAGCTCACGCAGTACATAAACGGGGATATCGGGATCATCAAAATATTCCATGGCACCATAGTGTACGGGGATCATGTAATCAGCCTTAAGCTGGTCAAATACTTTTAGTGCACCCAAAGATGCCAGGTGATAGTAACTGCCGTCTGTTTCACACTCCCTGCATGGACCCACGGGGATAAGCGCAAGGTCAATTTTAAACTTGCTTCCCAATACCCTGTATGCATATTCATCATAAGTCGTATCGCCCCCGTAAAAGACTGTGATACCTTTGTATTCGATTATATAGCCCGTACAGCCCGGCACGTTCCATGTATAGCTATCCAAACCATACCTACCACCCTGATGCAGCGCAAAGACCGCTGTTATCTTAATACCGTTTACTTCACGGGTTTCGCCGATATAGCCCAGCTTCTCTGAGTTGCCGGTCTTAAGCCTTATCATTTCCATATTGTAAGAAGGCAGGTATTCTTCCGCGCCAACGGGTACAACGAGCTTAGCTTCAGGGAACATGTCATCAAGATCCTTCAGGCTTCCCAGGCTCATATGATCCATGTGCGCATGCGATACGGCAATAAGGTCAAGCTTGGGGATGTTCTTCATCTCCAAACCCGCTTCAACCTTGCGCAGCACAACACCGGATATAACATCTTCAAAAACGGGATCTACAAGAATTACTTTATCTTCGATCTGTAATAATACAGTAGAATGACCAACCCATAACGCGGATAAGCGGACATTTTCTTTAATTGGGTCTTTGATCTTGACCTTAACTTTTTCGGGTTCACCGAAGACGGAGTCGCCGATATTTTTCAATCCCACTCTAACCGGCCAGCATCCGTACAATCCGATGCTTAAGGTTACCACGACCACGATACTTGTTATATATTTAATCACTTAATCAGAAATATTTAATGTAAAATCCAACGTTGTATTTGCTTCTGTCATCAAAATTGTAGTTGAATTGAATACCAACAAAGCTGAACAGGAAATACAGTCCGGCTTCCGCAGACCAGAATCCATTCTTACCTGTTAAGCTGTCTTTGCGGTAATTGTATTTGCCCCCGAGGCTGAATGATATTTTTTCGCCATCGCCCTTTATGGGGAGGATAATTCTGCTTCCTGCTGAGAGTCCAAACCTTGAAAGTCCGGAATACTTGAATCCTGTAAGAGTCCACTCGGGTTGAATGAATATATCCATCGAGCCGGTAAATCTGCGGACGGGATTTATTTTAAAAAACTGAACCGGAGATGTGAATTTATTCGAACGGAATGATATGTTTATGGGTATGATCTGCCAGCGAAGGCCAAGCTGAACTTTGGAATTTAGGTTATCTGAATCCTGGTAAATAACAGGTGAGGGTACAAGCTGAAAAAGTGCCCATGAGCGGTACATTGCTCCACGGTTAGTTTCGTCCTGTGATTGCAATGGTTTAAGCAATAACAGGAGAAGCAATAATGCCGAAATGGTTTTAAGATGGCTGCTCATCCGGTTGAATAGATTACCCTAACTAATAGCTATTTATGCTATAAAGTTTCTCTACGGCGATAAAAATCATTGAATTGCAACTTCTTTTAATTTTAGCTATTTTTGTTAAAATAGTTAAAAAAATATAAAAATCACGGAGATTTATAATGGCAGTAGTTGATATTGTAATGCCCAAAATGGGTGAATCCATAATGGATGGCAGGATTCTGAAATGGTTTAAACAACCCGGCGACAAGATCGAAAGAGATGAAACACTGTTTGAAATATCCACTGATAAAGTAGATACCGAAGTACCCTCTGCAGAAGGCGGTATTTTGGTTGAATTATTATATAATGAAGGCGATACTGCCAATGTTGGCGAAGTAGTTGCAAGAATTGAAACAGACGCTGCTAATGCAAATGTTAAAACAGGGGTTACCAAACAAGAAGCTAAAGAAGAATCCAAACCTGAACCCGTAGCTGAAAAGCAGGAAGAAAAAAAGAACGAAGCACCCAAAGCTCCCGCGGGCGATTCAAAATCAGGCGGCGGCTCGGGATTTTTCTCACCGCTTGTTCTCACAATTGCACAAAAAGAAGGCATTTCAATGGATGAACTTACATCCATAAGCGGTACCGGTGTTGGCGGAAGAGTACGCAAGCAGGATGTATTTGCATATCTCGAAGAGAAGAAATCAGGCAAGCCCACACAAACCGCCGAAAAAGAGTATCCTGCTGCGCATGGTACACAGGGCGGTACAAAAGAGCCATCGACTGCAAAAGCCGTTGTTGCCGAAAAGAAACCCGTTGAATACAAAGCTCCTGAACTGAATAAGTCAATTGACCTGACAAATCTATACAATATGCCGGGCGTTGATGTTGTGCCTATGGATACACTGCAATCAAAAATGGCCGAACATATGGTGATGAGCATACAGACCTCACCGCATGTAGCTGCGATCGCGGAGTGTGATATGAGCGCTGTAGATAGGGCAAGAAAAGTTCTCGGAGATGATTTCCAGAAACGCGAAGGCATGAAGCTCTCATACATGCCGTTTATCTGCGAAGCCGTTGTTAAGGCACTGAAAGATTTCCCATTGGTTAACGCTTCGATCGATGGAACAAATGTCCTGGTTAAGAGTTTCATAAACTTAGGAATAGCCGTAGCAATGGATAACGGCGGCCTGATAGTACCGGTGATTAAAAATGCAGATTCAAAGAACCTGACAGGAATTGCAAGAGAGATGAGTGACCTTGCCAAACGCGCAAGGGTTAAGAAGCTGACACTTGATGAGATTCAGGACGGTACTTTCACAATAACAAATTACGGTGTATTCGGTAATATTATCGGCACACCGATAATTAACCAGCCGCAGGTTGCAATATTAGGCACAGGCGCAATTAAAAAACGCCCGATGGTAGTTGAAACTTCCGAAGGTGATGCAATTGTAATAAAGCCGATGATGTACTTAACGCTTTCATTTGATCACAGGCTGATAGATGGAGCTTTGGGCGGAAAGTTCATCATGAAGGTAGTTGAATACCTTGAAAACTACACAGCATAGCTGTTAGAGCATTGCTGCAGTTTACGTACTGAGCGGCTTCAGGGAAGAGATTGAATAAAAAAAATATATAAATATATGACAAATTCATTCGGTACACCCCCTGATCCCAATAATTTACAGGGAGATGAGAAAATGCTTGCGCTTTTTTCTCATCTTTCCTTATTTTTAGGGGGCATTGTTCTGCCAATAATATTCTGGGCTACGAACAGGGATAAATCAAAGTTTGTGACATTCCACGCGCTGCAGGCATTGTGGTTCCACATTGCTTATGTTGCATTGATTATCGTTTGGGTATTCGCATTCATCATAATCGGGGTTGTTGGCGGAATTGGTGTTGGCGCATTTACCAGTGCTACAGGAAGTCAGGAAATGCCGGTATTTTTCATAATCATGATGATAGGATTCTATGCTACGCTTTTTGCTATAATTTTTGGAGCAATAGCGTACTCTATTTTCATGGGTATTAAGTCATACAAAGGTGAGTTGTGCAAGTATCCGATAATCGGGAAAAGAGTTTACGCAAAGGTTTATGGATCAGCAGTCTGAAAATATTACTCAGGAAGAAAGGCTCTACGGCTTGTTCGTACATCTTTCAATGTTCTTCGGAAGCCTGGTAATCCCGTTTGTATTTTGGGTGATCAATAAGGATAAGTCGAAGTTTGTAACTTTTCACTCATTGCAGGCTTTGTTCTTTCACATTGCCTACACTGTTGTTATTGTGTTCCTGGTGATCTTTGTAGCTGCAGCGGGACTTGCTGTCGGGCTTATCGTGCCGGGATATGAAGGACCCCCGAAAATGGACGCAATGAAGATCATTGTATTGGTAGCTATAGCAATAGTAGTCATTGGATTCGTAGGGGCAAGCGTGATCATTTCGCTTATCAATGCATTTTCGGCATACAAAGGCGGTATGAAAAAATACCCCATAATAGGGAATATGGTTTACAAAAGAGTTTACGGTTTAAATTGACCTCACCCCCGGCCCCTCTCCTGCAAGGAGAGGGGAGTAAGGTGCGAAAATTTTTGATGCATATTCCCCCTCTCCCGCCGGGAGAGGGGATTAGGGGTGAGGGAAAAAATCAATAAAACATCATGTCTGAATTAGTACGAATAAAATATATAAACACCCATCAGAAGAAGCACTCAATTGAGAATCCTGAAATTGAAAATAACCGCAGGCCCGATTGGCTGAAAGTAAAGCTTCCGACAGGTGAAAATGTAGCATATTTAAAAGAGCTTGTAAGTAAAAAAAAGCTTAACACAGTTTGTGAAGATGCCCGCTGCCCCAATATGGCAGAGTGCTGGCACCGCAAAACCGCAACATTCATGATACTTGGCGAAACTTGCACAAGGTCATGCGGTTTCTGCTCGGTGAAGCTTGGCAAACCCGATGCTTTGGATTATGACGAGCCCAGAAGGGTTGCAGAGTCGGTGAGAGAGCTTGGCTTGAAACATGCGGTCATTACTTCTGTTGATAGGGATGATCAGAAGCTTGGCGGCGCTGATATTTTTGCTATGACAATTTGTATGATACGGGAGCTCTCGCCGGAGTGCAAAGTCGAAGTGCTTATTCCCGATTTCCGCGGAAACTGGGATGCACTTGAGCTTGTTATTAAAGCAAAGCCCGATATACTTAATCATAACATTGAAACCGTTCCAAGGCTTTATCATTTTGTAAGGCCGCAGGCGGAATATGAACGCACGCTTGAGCTTCTGAAAATCGGCAAAAGTAAAGGTCTCATCACAAAAAGCGGATTTATGGTTGGGCTAGGCGAAACAGATGAAGAGGTGTATGAGCTTATGAAGGATTTGAAAAGCGTTAATTGTGATATCGTAACTATCGGTCAGTACTTGCGGCCAACCAAAAGCCATTTACCGGTACAGCGTTATGTACATCCCGATATATTCAGGGAGTATAAGCTTCGTGGCATCAAGATGGGATTCCGCCATGTTGAGTCGGGTCCGCTGGTAAGAAGCTCATATCATGCAGATGAACAATCAGTTTAACTTTAATCTATACGGAGTAAATATTTGAGTAAATTTAACGCCTTCGTTTTTGTGATTGCCATTTTCGCTCTTTCGGCGATCTCATTTTCTCAGAAGCTGAATCCTGAAACTACCGACTACCGGTACTGGGTCTATTTCAAAGATAAAGGAGAGAATAAGCCGGGTATGCAGATATTGCCTGGCAGCGAAGCATACAAGCTTGCTTCAGCAGAGCTAACCGAAAAATCGTTGTGGCGCAGATCAAAAGTGCTCTCGCCTGAAAATCTTGTTGGTTACAATGACCTTCCTGTACTGAAAGAGTATATTGAGCGAATAAAAGAACTGGGACTTAAGCCGCACGCTGTTTCGAAATGGCTTAACGCTGTTAGCATTGTGGCAAAAAAGGAAAAGCTTGATGAGATAAAAAAGTTCGCATTCGTTGAGAAGATAGAAGGCGTTGCGTATCTGGATTTTGTAAAGATGCCGGGCTCGGTAAATAAAATTACATATAAGCCAGCTCCAACGAAAACAAAGTATGATTATGGTGTATCATATTGGCAGAATGAACAGATAAAAGTGCCCAAGCTGCATGATATAGGTGTTACAGGTTACGGTGTAACTGTGGGTATGTGTGATGACGGATTCAACTGGAGGCAGCACGAAGCATTGAATACCAGGAATGTTAAAGACGAGTATGACTGGATATTCAAAGATGACTCGGTGCAGTACCAACAGCAGCCAAACCAGTTTCCCGGAGATTCATATGATCAGGACGGCCACGGCACATCAACCATGTCAACTTTGGGCGGATACATGCCGGGGCAGCTTATAGGTCCGGCGTTCGATGTTGAATTCTACCTCAGCAAAACCGAGGCAGGCGCATCTGAAACTCCGGTGGAAGAAGATTTCTGGCTTGAAGCTGTGGAATGGATGGAATCGCAGGGCGTTGAAGTAATATCAAGCTCGCTTATATATAAACCGTTCGACTTGCCGAATAATCAGTATTACTACAAGGATATGAACGGCAAGACTACAATAATTGTCCGCGCTGCGGAGCTTGCCGCATCACTTGGTGTAGTAGTAGTAAACTCAATGGGAAACGAAAGCCAGACACAGCCGCCGAGTATTGTATCTCCGCCGGATGGCGAGAATGTTATTGCAGTTGGAGCAGTTGATAGCGCCGGACGAATTGCATATTTCAGCTCAAACGGCCCCACAGCCGATGGCCGTATGAAACCGGATGTGGTTGCTATGGGTGTTGATGTTTATGCAGCAGCTTCGTACTCATTCACTTATGATACCTCCGGATACTCATTCGTAAGCGGCACTTCATTCTCGGGTCCGTTAACTGCCGGTGTTTGCGCGTTGATACTATCGGTTCACCCCGAGCTTACTCCCGCGCAGGTGATGGAAGCACTGAAAATGACAGCCGATAAGAAGGATTCACCGAATAATGTTTATGGCTGGGGTCTCGTAAACGCGTACAATGCTGCGTTATATTTCGGAATGTTCATCAGTAACAAACCGGAAATTGAACAGGTTGGCGATAACCAGAAAATATCAATAAACGTTGTGTCATCCAAAAGCATTGTGCCCGAATCTGTAAAAATGTTCTACTCAATGAACGGGGGAGAGTACCAGGAGCGGATGATGGTTCTTGAAGGAAGCGCTGATAATACAAATTCCGGGAAGTATATAGCAACAGTACCATTCGATGTTTCTGCCGATAATATAAAGTTTTATTTCTCGGCTTCTGATAACGAGCAATCCAGAACATCGCCATACCGTGCGCCCGAAAAATTTTTCTACATGAATGGCGATACGAAGAAGATAGAGATATACTGATTTGATAATTTAGATAACTGAATACAGATATAATATTTGGATAAATTACATAATACAAAAAAAGCGGAAGAAAAAGCGATACTGGTTTGCACCACTATACCTAAATCAACTATAACTAAATCCGTTAAACAGAGAATAACAAAAGAGCACCTCGAAGAGCTTGAGTTTCTTACCCAAACTGCCGGGGCTATTGTTGTTGATAAGTTTTACCAGGAAAGGGATAATATCGATAGATCTCTTTTCATCGGTAAGGGCAAAGCCCAGGAAATTGCTAAGAAAGTTGAAGACGACGGCATAGACCTTGTCATTTTCGAGAATTCACTTTCACCTACACAGATCAGGAACCTTGAAAAGATAATCAAATGCAAGGTTATCGATAAACCTGCGCTGATACTTGATATATTCGCATCTAATGCGCGCACATCAGAGGCTAAGACTCAGGTTGAGCTTGCACAGCTTCAGTACCTGCAGGCAAGGCTAACCCGCGCATGGACGCATTTATCAAAACAGTATGGCGGTATTGGTACCAAGGGTCCCGGTGAAACTCAGATCGAGACCGATAGAAGGCTTATCGGTACGCGTATATCATTGCTTAAAGAAAAGCTTAAAAAAATTGAAGAGCAGCGCAAAACACAACGGCAGCAAAGGGATAATTATTCCCGAATTGCTCTTGTGGGCTATACCAATGTTGGCAAATCAACCCTGCTGAATCACTTAACCGATGCAGGCGTGTATGTAGAGAACAAATTATTTGCTACGCTTGATACATCAACCAAGCTGCTCAAAGAAATTAACGGTAAACGATTGCCGCAGCCTGTGCTAATAAGTGATACGGTTGGATTCATCCGTAACCTGCCGCATGACCTGATAGAATCATTCAAAAGTACACTTGCCGAAGTTATTGAAGCGGATATACTTCTGCATGTAATAGATATTTCTTCCGAGAGCTTCCAGGACCAGATAGCAGTTGTTGAAGAAACACTAAAAGATATTGGCGCAAACACCGGATCGGTAATTATGGTATTCAACAAAGTTGATAAGCTGGTTCGCACCGATAAACAGGCTTTAATTGCCGGATTGAAAAAAACTTATCCCACCTCTGTATTTATATCTGCATATAAAGGTATCAACATGGGCAGCCTGTTTGATAAAATTATCGATATGATGCAGGAAGAGATCGAGCAAATTGAGGTGAAGATACCTGCAGGTGATCCGGATGCGTACAAGATCATAAACAAGCTGCATGAAACTGCCGATATAATTTCAACGAAGTATCTTTCAAAAAACATCAAGCTTGTTATCAAAGGCAACAAAAAGGTTCTGCAGCAGCTTTTAAGCACGCTGGATAAATCAGAAAAACCGGTAAGAGGAAAACGTAACACCAAAAATAATAGAAAGGAATTGCCTGCTTTAGATGAAGCTTAGTTTTTAAAGCTTAATAAACATATACATCCGCAGGCGGGGATCTTAATAATGTCAACAAACTATAAAGGCGTAGATTATTTCAACATAGATGCATTGCTTTCAGAAGAAGAAAGAATGATTCGCGATACAACCCGTGATTTCGTAACAAACGAAGTTATTCCGGTAATAGAAAAACATAACCAGGATATGACCTTCCCGAAGGATCTCATCCCGAAGATGGCAGAGCTTGGATTTTTCGGGCCAACACTGCCTGCTGAATACGGCGGAATGGAAGTGAACAATGTTGCTTACGGTTTAATGATGACCGAGCTTGAAAGGGGAGATTCAGGTTTAAGAAGCTTTGCTTCGGTTCAATCGGGGCTTGTAATGTACCCAATCTTCGCATACGGAAGCGAAGAGCAGAAGAAAAAATGGCTTCCTTCGCTTGCAAAAGCCGAGAAGATAGGCTGCTTCGGTCTCACTGAGCCTGACTTCGGTTCTAACCCCGGCGGTATGATAACCAATGCAAAAAAAGTTGATGGCGGTTATATTCTAAATGGCGCCAAGATGTGGATAACGAACTCACCAATTTCTGATATTGCCGTTGTTTGGGCTAAGCTTGATGGTGTTGTTCACGGATTTTTAGTTGAGCGCGGTTTTGAAGGATTTGAAACTCCGCAGACCCATGGAAAACTATCTTTGCGGGCATCGATCACAGGTGAAATTACTTTACAGGATGTGTTTGTTCCTGATGCGAATCTGTTACCCGGTGTTAAAGGGCTGAAAGGTCCTTTAGGCTGCTTAAACCAGGCAAGGTACGGCATTGCATGGGGTGTACTTGGTTCAGCTATGGAGTGTTATGTAACGGCTCTGCAGTATGCGCAGTCAAGAATTCAGTTCGATAGACCCATTGCTGCATTCCAGATGACACAGGAAAAGCTTGTATGGATGCTGAATGAAATTACAAA
>JACSRQ010000197.1 GCA_014879675.1 Ignavibacteria bacterium | reverse complement strand
CATAAATTTCAAAGTAGGTTGGCAGATGCTGAAACAAGTTCAGCATGACAGGCTAAATTATTTTCCTTTAGGCTTACATACCGGCACAGCCGGAGGCGAAATGTTTATAACCCCGCCCTTTAGGGCGGGGAACAAAGTCAAGAAGAAATGCGGGGCTTTAGCCCCCAATTATTATTTGTTGACGGGAAACTGCCTTAGCATTCAGGCACTAACAACAGTGTGATGTTTAGACTTATTTTGTTAATATCATTTTAATAGTTTTATTATTTTCACCTGCTGTAAGTCTGGCGAAGTAAGTTCCGCTTGGTTTATCTGAAGCGTTCCATTGCATGGAGTAATTTCCACCGGCAAGCTCGCCAATAAACAGCTTCTCTACTTCCCTGCCCATTATGTCAAAAATAGCAAGTGATGTATATACTTTTCCGATACCATTTGTAACTACCGAAAAGTCTATAGTTGTTTCGGGGTTGAACGGATTAGGATAATTTTGTCTGAGCGAGAATCCATTTGGTATATTATTACCTGTCGAAACGATCCCCGTGATAGCTGTCATAGTATCTGTGAGAATATTAACGGTATTTGAATTTGCACCTGAGCGATTCGTGGTTCCGCTTACACTTAAAAACTTCCAGATATTGCCAATATTCACACTTGCAGCGCCGTGATCTGTTTTGGGTGCAGGAAGTGAAGGCTGAATGGTCCACACATTCGCTCCGGGTGAGTACACATAACACTGACTTGTAACCGAAGATACCTGGTATCCGCCGCTGACAATAATTCCTTTTTGTCCCCATGATGCACCATAGATAGAATTTCTTACGCCACCAGGGTAAACTGCACCGGTTGAATCCCATGTGATTACGCTGCGATCACTTTGGCTTACTACTCCACGGTAAACTGTATTGGTGGCAGTCGGATTTGTCCAGTTGGGACCGCCGCAAACATAGACCAAGGTATCACCCGCAGCAGCCAGCACACCGCCGCAGCGCGGCGCAGGCATATTGGTTGCAGAGCGCCATGTATTTGTATTAGCGTTATAAAGATATACGTCGTTATAAACTGTTCCTGAGGGATAACCCCAGCCGCCTGCACAATAGATCAGGCTATCCTGGTATGCGGTAACAGAATGGAACACCCTGCCAAAAGGCATATTTGCACCATCAGACCAGGTATTTGAGATCAGGTTCAGTATTTTTACACGCGGGGTACATTCATTTAATGCGAGGGTATAGGTTCCGCCTATGCTGTAAAGCTTTTTACCCACAACTGCAGCCGCGCTTATCCAAAAGCTTCCATCCGGAAAATTTGATATCGCGCTCCATGAATCAGCCAGTACGTTATACCTGTAAACAGTATTTGTGATCGCATTGCCATCCTGCAGTCCGCCAAGAACATACATCCAGGCTGAATCATTAAATGAGTATCCTGCCGCTCCCGGATATCGGACACCCACAGGCATCGGTGCGCCTGATGTCATTACCGGAATATATGGTGAATAACTTTGAGAATAAATTTGGATTGAAGATATCGCAACCAGAATCAGTATGTACAGTTTTTTCATAATTTTCTGCGATTGATTAATTAAATTTAAATAAAATCTATATTAAAAAACACTCTATTTTGAAATTACTGTATAGTTCGCAAGTGCACATGTAATTTTAATATAAATAAAATAATTAATGGCTATTTTAGTATTAAATTGTATTAAGTAATGTTCAATTAAAACGTGGACTATGATAATAGATAGGATCGAAAACTGCGGCAAGTTTTCAATGTTGGGAGAGAGATTTGAAATCGGGTTCAAATTTTTAAGGGAAAACGATCTGAGAGATTTTCCGGAAGGCAAACATGAGATCGAGGGTGATGATGTGTATGTAATTGTAAGTTCATATACAACCAAAAGTCCGGAAGAGAGCAATCCTGAAGCGCACAAAGTGTATGCTGATATTCAATATATGATCAAGGGCTCAGAAAATATTGGATATGATATGTTTAACGGGAATAGACTCTTCAAAGAATACGACCCGGAAAAAGATTTCATGCTTTATGATGCTGTGCAAAATGCCGCAACACTAAGGGAAGGTATGTTTGTAGTGTTCTTTCCGTATGATATTCACCAGCCGGGTTTGAGTATTGATAAACCGGCGAACGTTAAAAAAGCAGTTGTGAAAGTCAGGCTCGGGTAACACTCACACAGAAATAATGGAAATATCTATTTAGCTAATATAAGCTTGATTGTTTTAACTGTATTGCCGGCGGCGAATCGTGCAAAGTATGTACCGCTCGAAAGTTTCGATGCATTCCAATCTGCCTCGTAAGTACCCGGCTGCATTGTTCCGCTAAGCAGAACAGCGACTTCCCTGCCGCTAATATCAAATATCTTTAGCTCAGCATTGCCCGCTTTGGGAATATCAAACTTGATCTTCGTTGAAGGATTGAACGGATTGGGGTAATTCTGGTGCAGCTTAAACTCTGAAGGCACCGAAGTTCCGATCTGCTGTATCCCGATCGGATCAATAACTTTGAAATTCAGCATCATGCCGTCATCTTCATGTTCAAGGTTATGGCAATGGAAAAGATATATTCCCTTGTAATCAGTGAACCTGACCAGTACTCTTACAGTTTCAGTGGGTGCAAGGATAATTGTATCCTTCCAGCCCTTATCAGAAGGCGGAAGATTGGTATTATTGTTGCGGGAATACAACTGCCACTGCAATCCGTGTGAATGCATCGGGTGGAAATCAGCGGTATTATTTATAATTTTCCATTCCTCCAGCGCATACTGCGGCACTTCCCAGTCAATCCTGTTCATATCGAACGTAAGCCCGTTAATCTTATGCATCGGGTGAGAAGCACCCATAGTGAGCGTGAATGTACGCGTGTTTGTTATTGCGCCAATATCATAATATGTTATAGGATTGAATGCAGCAGGTACAACACCTCCAGATGAACCCGTTGCAGTGACATCAAACCTGATGATATCAAGCGCGATGCCCTGCTTATACGGCAGTGTACCGGAATGTGTAAAGGCTGTGCTTACAAGCCTTACGTTTGAGCCAATAGTATCTCCCGAAAAATCAGCGAGTATTTCTACTCTTTCGCCGGGAGAAAGTGTAAATGTTGTGGCAGATACCGGCGCATCCTTAAGTCCGCCATCGGTTCCAATTATATGAAACGCGCGGCTATCAGAAAACGCGATCTTGTAAACTCTTGCGTTGGAGCCGTTGAGAAGGCGGAATCGGTATAAAGTTTTTTTGACCTCAAAATAAGCATCCGGAGTACCGTTCACCAAAACAGTATTGCCAAGATAGCCGTAAGTCATCTCGTTTGTACCGGGACTGTAAGTGAATTCCGGAATATCTGCCGTTCTCCTATCCTGAATGCACAGAGGAACATCATACTCTCCCGCAGGAAGGTTAAAATTCTCTGCGGGGTCTTTTATAATAAAAAATCCGGCAAAGCCCTTGTAAACTTCTTTTGCAGTAACCATATCGCCATGCGAATGATAGAAGTAAGTTCCACCCCTGCTAATTACAGGGAAAGTATATGTTTTTGAGCCGCCCGGCACAACTGCATCTTTGGGATGTCCATCCATGATCTCCGGTACTGAAACACCATGCCAGTGGATCGTAGTGGGCTCGTTGATATTATTTATAAAATTCGCCGTGAACTGCTGACCTTTTTCTATAACAACAGAAGGAGCCGGGTAAGAGCCATTGATAGCAATTGCCGATGTATTTTGCGAAGGCCAAACCTGTACCGTTGAATTAGCCAAAGTCATTGTGCCGCCGTTTGTGAAAACAGGAGGGAATCTCAGCGCATTTCCGACCATTTCTGTAAGTACAGCATCTTTTTTCTCATTGGCAAAGAATTGCATCGGTTTAGGCAGTGATAGCAGAACACCTGCCTGTATAGCCTTTAAAAGCATGTCTCTTCTGTTCATAATAGCATTACAAAGAATTTATAATTATGCAAAGTTAGGGATTTTTGCTGTTAGTTGAAATGATTTATATCTATTATATTAATTGACTTTTTAGGTTGGTTTTGCGCTTTTCGGATTTTTTAGTTGTGTGAAGATCTTTTTTATTACTGCAATATTATCTTTGTTCACCAGCACAAGGATAGTATCCCCTTCCTCCAATATCGAGCCGCCGTTTGGCACTACATAATCGTTATCCCTGTAAATTACTGTGATAAGGCTCTCAGGCGGCAGGCTAAGCTCCGCAAGCGACCTGCCAGCTACGGCAGAGTTTTGCGGTATGATAAGATCAAGCAGATCATTGTTGGTTTTTTCCGCATCGGTCATTTCGATTGGCAGCTTCGTGTTGACTATATTTTCTCCCCTTACTCTGAATATCTTTGCTGTCAGCGGAATGGACCAGCCCTGAACCAATGCAGATGTCAGAGTTATGAAAAAAATCAGGTTGAAAATGTATGGACCTATTTCTAGTCCTGCAGTTAACGGGAAAGTTGCAAGTATGATAGGAACCGCACCCCTCAAACCAACCCAGCTTATGAACATTTTTTCATTCAGCTTAAACTTTGAAAACAACATCGAAATAAACACACCGATAGGTCTTGCAAGGAATATTAATACTGCCGAGAGTATTAATCCGGCACCTATGACATTATAAAGCTGCGATGGATATACAAGCAATCCAAGGGTTAAGAACATCACGATCTGCCCAAGCAATGCCAGGCCATCAAAGAATCTGATGAGCGACCGCTTCTGAATGAACTCCGAGTTGCCAAGTATCACTGCAGCGATATATACTGCGAGAATACCGCTGGCGCCAAGTGATGCTGCAAGTGCATAAACGAATATTGCCGAAGCGATCGCAAATACGGGATATAAACTTGGGTACGAGAAGCTGAACTTGTTAAATGCCAGCGAAAGCAACTTTCCGGCAGCAAAGCCTATTGCCGCTCCCAAAAGCAGCTGAAGCACCAGGAAAAATATGATACCGGATGCCGAAACATCCTGTGTCTGGATAAGCTGGATGAGTATAATGGTAAGAATTATGGCTGCCGGATCGTTACTCCCGGATTCAAGCTCAAGAAGCGGCTTAATTTTACCTTTCAGCTTAGTTCCCCTGGCCCGGAGTACTGAAAATACCGCCGCCGCATCAGTTGATGATATGATCGCACCAATCAGCAGACTTTCCAAAATAGGCAGCTGAAAGAAAAAATATACAAAAGCGCCCAAAGTTGCCGTTGTCAGTAATACGCCTAATGTAGAAAGGCTGAATGCCGTCCACATAACGGGCTTCACATCACGCCATTTGGTTTCGAGTCCGCCGGAAAACAGAATAAATATCAGCGCTACAATACCTACATACTGCGCGATATGAATATTATCAAAGTGTATCTTACCGGGTCCATCGGAGCCTGCAAGCATTCCAACCACAAGGAATAATATCAACGCGGGAAGTCCAAGGTTTTCCGAAAATTTTGTCAATGTTATACTAATCAGAATAAGGACTGAAAGTACAAGCAATATGTATTCAAATGGAAGCATAAAGAGAAGTTAACTTTAAGTATGAAAAGAATAAATGTAATTAAATCAAAAACGATAGTTTATCGTTCTCTGGTGTTAACAAAGAAACAGGAGCAGGGACTAAAGTCCCGTTGTCTTTGCTCAATTGAATCCCCGCTCTGAAGAGCGGGGCTACTCACAAAGCATATGAATCATTGGCTTTTCTTAAAAATAGCAATCTAATATTAAAGTTGCATCATTTGATTTGCCACGACCTTTAGGTCGTGGATATGCTGCAAATAAAATATAATGGGCTTTAGCCCCGATTCTTATTACCAATTCCTGAATATGAGAAAGCAGGCTGCCACTGGACCAAGTTCAGGGTGACAATAGGCCGAATGCTTTAAGTCCGTCATGCTCCACTCGATTCAGCATCTTTTTATCCTGCTCAATTAACCGGTTTGCAGCGAGACGCACAAACAAATTCAGTGTGACGGGGTTTGTTATAGACCACCATAATGATTGATCATATTTTTGTAAAATATGAGTGTTGCAGTTGTATCACAAATCAAAATTTGTTATTTTTAATAAATATGTATAGTGTTGTTTGGCATTGATAAACGTTATTCACTTCCAGCGGAACTAAAATATGTTGAAGAACAATTCCAATACTAATTTAACACCTGCATACGGCAAGCTGATAAGACTTATCAAAGGCTTCCCTGATTTTGATTTTTCTTTTATCAAGCCTGTCAGGAAAAAAGCCGTTGAGCTCCTGAATCTGAAAAGCGGGAACAGAGTTATTGATGCCGGATGCGGACCGGGAGGAAGTTTTCCTTTCTTACTTGAAAAAACCGGTATCTCCGGGGAAATAATAGGAATTGAAATAAGTCCGCATATAATACAGAATACTGAAAACAGGATAAAGAAAAATCATTGGGAAAACATAAAAATTATCAACTCAGCAGCAAAAGATGTAAAACTGACCGGCAAATATGATGCGCTGTTAATGTTCGCAGCACCCGATGTTTATGCTTCTGCAGATTCTATGAATAACCTTACGCATTACTTAAATGACGGAGCACGTATTGCTTTTTTCGGTGCAAAAATATCTACACACTCTTTCGGCAGAATGCTGAACCCTTTTCTGAAACTTATGTTTAAACTTTCATTTTCAACAACACCTCCACCTGAAAACCAGCCATGGTCAAAAACATCAAAATGGGTAAATATTGACTTTGTAAAAGAATACTTTTTAGGGACCATGTTTTTGGCTTCTGGTACAATAAAGCAGGATCAATAGATCTATCAACAACAATACAAAACTGATAACACCCGTTTTAAGTTAACGCGCAGAAAACCACTCTACACTGGTATAATTCCAGCATTTCCAAATAAGTAAAAAGGCGTTCAATTAAACGACTTGATAATAATTTCAGAAATGCGTGCAGGCAGACCCTGAATCAAGTTCAGGGTGACAATAACTGTTTAACAAAAAGGCTGAATGATCTTCAGCCTTTTTAACAATATCAAACCTAACTACAATAGATTCCCGCCTGCGCGGGAATGCTTAACTATTCTTTACCGTGGCAATTTTTGTACTTTTTGCCGCTGCCGCATGGACAAGGATCGTTTCTGCCAACCTTAGGTCCAACCTTGATCGGAATCTTCTTCGTATCATTAGGCTGGCCCTGCATATTATCAGATTGTTCCGGCGTCATTTTTAGTCCGACACCATCTGCGCTCTGCTTAATGGTTGTCATTCTCTGCGGCAGCTTCTGGCGCTGCTGTGGTACTTCAACCTTCTGCTCCTGCGTGGTGAACTTAAACACAAAGTTTATTACATCCTTGCTGATATCTTCAAGCATCTGTACAAACAGGCCGAATCCGTCCTTTTTGTATTCTATCAGCGGATCTTTCTGGCCGTATGCGCGGAAGTTAATACCCTCCTTAAGGTCATCCATTTCCCTGAGGTGTTCTTTCCATTTATCATCAATAACCGTAAGCATTGCAAACCGTTCAATTTGCGCTATCAGATCTATGCCGTATTTTTCTTCTTTCCTTGCATAGTTCTCATGCACTATCTTCATTATATAGTCTTCAAGCCCTTTTTCACCAAGCTTCTGGAAATCCTCAGGCGATACATCCATAAGCACAGTAAATGTTCTCTGGATCTCATCCCTTAAACCTTCATAATCGCCTTCATGATAATACTTTTTAACGGTAGCCGCAACATACGAGCCTGCCATATCGAAGATCTCATCTTTTATACGCTCACCCATCAAAGCCTGGCGGCGGCGGTCATAAATAACTTCGCGCTGCTGGTTCATAACGTTATCATACTCAAGCAGCCTCTTACGTATGCCGAAGTTATTCTCTTCCACTTTTTTCTGCGCACGTTCAACAGAGCTTGTTATCATAGAGTGCTCAATAGCCTCGCCCTCTTCAATGCCGAGTTTTTCCATAACCCTGGAAATCCTTTCACTGCCGAAGAGCCTCATGAGGTCATCTTCGAGCGAGAGGAAGAACTTTGATGAACCGGGGTCACCCTGCCTGCCTGCACGTCCGCGAAGCTGCCTATCGATTCGGCGTGCCTCGTGGCGCTCGGTACCAATGATGTGAAGGCCGCCCAGATCTGCAACACCGGGGCCAAGCTTAATATCCGTACCACGACCCGCCATGTTGGTAGCAATGGTTACCGCGCTTTTCAACCCGGCATTCTGAATAATCTGTGCTTCACGCTGATGCTGTTTCGCATTCAGAACTTCATGCGCAACCGTTTTACGCTTCAGCATCCTTGAAAGTGTTTCAGAAACTTCAACGGAAGTGGTACCAACAAGTACCGGCCTTCCGATCTTTTTCATTTGTTCAATTTCGGCTATAACAGCGTTGTACTTCTCACGTTTTGTTTTATAAACAACATCGTTCGTATCATCGCGGATACAATCCTGGTTTGTAGGTATCACCACAACATCCAGCTTATAAATATCAAGGAACTCGCCTGCTTCTGTTTCGGCAGTACCGGTCATACCTGCAAGCTTTTTATAAAGCCTGAAGTAGTTCTGCAGTGTGATGGTTGCAAGTGTTTGTGTATCTTTTTCAAC
This sequence comes from Ignavibacteria bacterium, assembly GCA_014879675.1. Taxonomy (GTDB): domain Bacteria; phylum Bacteroidota; class Ignavibacteria; order Tepidaquicellales; family OLB5; genus OLB5. The sequence continues at coordinate 3,763 of JACSRQ010000197.1, read as the reverse complement.
ATGCACGCCTTCTTTGGCTTCGATAGCCTGGTGAAGTCCCTCTGAGTATCTTCTTCCGGCGAGAACTCGCCCGGTGAACTCATCAACTATCATGATCTTGTTATCTTCGATAACATACTCAACATCATTTTCATAAAGTGAATATGCCCTGAGAAGCTGCTGTACTGTATGAATTCTATCGCTTCGGAGTGAATACAATTCACCAAGCGCATCCTTTTTACTCAGCTTTTCAGCATCGTTCAAAGTATCGTCATTTTCTATCTGTGCAATTTCAGTGCCCATATCAGGCAGCACGAAGAAATCTTTATCTTCATTGCCGCTTGTGAGGAATTCACGCCCTTTTTCAGTCAGATCTATAGAATGCGCCTTTTCATCGATAGCAAAATACATTTCGTCATCAATTTCAGGCATCCTTTTTGAATTATCCCTGAGGAACTCTATCTCAGTCTGCTGCATGAGCGTTTTGTTTGAGGGCTCAGAAAACAGCTTGAGCAACTTTTTATTCTTAGGGAATCCCCTGTGCGCCCTAAGCAGAGCTACACCGGCTTTGTGAATTTCATCTTTGGAAGCCTCGCTGCCCTTGTTAATAAGCGTTTCAGCTTCACCAACATATTTAGCGATAAGGCTCTTCTGCGCATCTACAAGGCGTTTAACTCTCGGATTCATTTCATCGAACTTATGTTCGCTCATCTCTACCGCACCCGAAATTATGAGCGGCGTCCTGGCTTCATCGATCAATACGGAGTCAACTTCATCCACAATAGCATAGTTGTGGCCGCGCTGCACCATGAATTTTTTATCAACTACCATATTATCGCGCAGGTAATCGAATCCGAATTCATTATTTGTACCGTAAACTATATCGCAGTTGTAAGCATCACGGCGTTTATCGTTATCCATATCATTCAGTATAACGCCAACCGATAGCTCGTGGAACTTAAAGATCTCGCCCATCCATTCGCTATCACGTTTTGCGAGATAGTCGTTCACTGTAATAATATGAACACCTTTACCCGGAAGTGCATTAAGATACTGCGGCATTGTTCCCACAAGTGTTTTACCTTCACCCGTTGCCATCTCTGCGATCTTGCCCTGGTGAAGCACCATACCGCCGATAAGCTGTACATCAAAGGGAATCATCTCCCACTGCACACGCTGCCCCGCTGCAAGCCACTCCTTACCGCAAAGTCTGCGGCAGGTATCTTTAACCACAGCAAAAGCCTGTGGCAAAAGCTCATTCAGGGTTTCCTCAATGGTTTCATCGAGCGCCTTATCGGTCTCTTCAAGCTCATCGTAGATAACTTTTCGCTCTTCGTGTGTAATATCGTTGGTTAGCTTTGAGCGAAGCTCAACAAGCTTATCTTCGAATTCCTGCGTGTTCTTTCTTATGATCTCTTTGAACTCAGCGGTTTTTGCGCGAAGCTCATCATCAGTCAGATTTTTGTATGACTCGTAAAATTCGTTTATTTCCTCTACTATCGGAAGCAGTTCCTTAACATCTTTTTCATGTTTGGATGGAAATATTTTCTTAATGAAATTGAACATTTATTTTTTATCCTGTTGTTCTGCGGGTAAAATCCCGCAAAAGTATTTAATTAATTTTATTATCCTGAACGCAGTGAAGGATCCCATTCGGGATGCCATTTGTTATTCACACTCCGTGATATTTTTTAAAATTATACTACGATACAATTTCTATCTGGTTCACTCTATGAGTTAGATCAACCCAGGCCGGGTTGATGCTGTTTATTAAATCAATTTTCTTTTTTCGGACCCACTCTTTAAGCTGTTTCTCTCTGGCTATTGCATCTTCATCACAAAGATGTTCTTCATAGTAGACTAATTTATCAGCATTGTATCGCTTTGTAAAGCCATCATATTTCTTTGTTTGATGCTCCAAAGTTCTTCTGGCAATGTTGTCCGTGGAACCTGTATATAGTACTTTGTTGTGTTTATTAGTTAGAATATAAACGTAGTACTTTGTAATCATTTCTTAACCTGATGAGATCCTTCGCTTCGCTCAGGATTATTTTTTCCACTTAATACTGCAGCCCATTGAAGGCACCATATCAAAATCAATTTCTTTACCTGCAAGCAGCAGGTCTATGGCGCGTTCGAGATCTTTGCTTTTAACAGCCGATTCATCTTTCCAGTTATCATCTATCCTGCCCCTGTACTTCAGGATCCTCTGCTTATCATATAGATAAATATCCGGGGTGCAAACAACATCATAAGCAATTGCTGCAGCTTGAGACTCATCCCGCAAATACGGGAAAACAAATCCTTTTTCAGCAGCCCTTTTTTTCATCTCTTCAAATGAATCTTCCGGGTAAACCGAGTCATCGTTTGAATTGATGCATATTAAGGCGAATGACGAGTCAGTATATTTTTTAGCTATATTATTTATCCGCTCTTCAACAGCTTTAACATACGGACAGTGATTGCAGCTGAAGATGATACACAATACATCCTTATCTGCATAATCACTTAAAGAATACACATTCCCATCTGCTGCGGGAAGTGAAAACGCATGTGCTTTGGAGCCTATCTGTAATTCATTTGGTGAAACAGGCATATTATTTCAATTTTCAATTATCAATTATTAACAATTAATCATCTTTTCAAATTCCTTTTCAAACTTAGCATGATCATCTTTATCATAACAGATCGTTCTGATCCCCGCTTTTTCAGCGGCTGCACAATTTTCAGGCAGGTCATCTATGAATATAGATTCACCGGGATTAACTCCCAAATGCTCTACTGCCCTGCTATATATTATATCATCAGGCTTCAGACAATTCAACTCATAAGATAGAGCAAACTTTTCAAGCAGGTTAACATAATCATAATTCCCTTTAATGTATTCAAAATGCAGCGGACTTGTATTGGAAAGCAAATAAAGCCTGAACCTGCCTTCTGCTTTGAGTTTTTTTACCAGCCTGCTCATTGGTACTATTTCAGAGAACATATCGTTAAATGCATCGGCATAATCATTTCGCTGCATCTTGAGGCTCAGTCCAGTTAGGCATTTTGTGATGAATTCATCGGTATTTATATCACCTGATTCATATCCCAGCAGGCGATAATTTCCGCCTTTGAAAAAATTCATATATGTCTCATCACTTACACCTGAACTCTTCAGCTTGTTTATGAATCTTTCGTACTCTACGTTAACAAGCACATTGCCAAGATCAAAAATTATGTTCTTTATCAACAGCTAACTCTTCTTCAGATTAATATTTTCTATCTCCAGCATCTTCCTTTTCATCCGGAGACCGCCCCCGAATCCGCCGATGCTGCCATCTTTGGCAATTACCCTGTGGCATGGAATAATAATCGGTACCGGATTCACCGCACAGCATGTTGCAGCAGCGCGAAACGCTTTTTTATTACCGGCAAGTCGTGCAAGCTCGGTATAAGATACTGTTTCACCATAGTTAACATTAGCCAATTCACGCCATACTGCCGTTTGGAAGCCGCTGCCTTTAAGATAAACTTTCATGTTAAAGTATTCCCTCTTGCCTGCAAAGTACTCCTTTATCTGTTTTATCTCTTCCGAAAGTTCAAAAGTAGCATGTTTCATTTCATCCGGCAAATAAGCCTTTATCAGCTTCATAAACCTGTTTTTATCACCGCTTAATGATATATAACATACACCATTCTCATTTTTTGCAATAAAAAATGAACGCTTAAGCTGCGTTATTCGAAATTTGCTGTAAAATATCATTTTTTGGTAATAAAACTTACAAATTTACTAAAAAAA
>JACSRQ010000008.1 GCA_014879675.1 Ignavibacteria bacterium | reverse complement strand
CAAAAGATCAACAATGAATATTGGGGCTGGGTACTTGCAGGTCATTTATATCGAACTACTAATTCAGGAGCTAGCTGGAATATGATATTTGATGGTAACAATTTTTCTGCGGGATGTGTATCTTTGAGCAATGTTTTCTTTAAAGATACATTGAATGGTATAATAACAAGAGGTTTGCGCTGTTTCAGCAAAACAACAAACGGGGGATTTAACTGGTTTGATGTACCGGAGTTTAATTCTATAAGTTCACATATAGGAATGGCAAACGATACTATTGGATGGCTTAGTTTGGCAACAGATAGTGTTTTAAAAACCTATAATTTTTTTATTTCATATGGTAAACAGCATATACCAGTACCTAGCGTTTTTGAAATATTTCCATTAGATACCTCAAATGTATATGCCGGCAGAAACCAAAATATGATGATAAAAACTACCAATGGCGGCGGTCCATTAGTTGGCATAGAACAGATAAGTGATATTATACCAGCCGAATTCAGTTTAAGCCAGAACTACCCGAACCCGTTCAATCCGCAAACTACAGTAGAGTTTTCACTCAGCAAAGATGCTTATGTTACGCTGACAATCTATGATATATTAGGAAAAGAAGTTTCTGCAGCATTAAACAATGAATACATTACATCAGGCACATATAAAGCGGTACTCGATTTTGGAAAGATCAATGTAACCTCAGGAGTGTATTTTTACAAATTATCAATTACGGATGGATCTTCAAAAACACTCTTTACAGAATCAAAAAAACTTGTCTATATAAAATAAGTTTTCATTAAAGGAGAAAACTGATGAAAAAAACAATACTCATACTTACGGCTTTATGTTTTATCTTAAAACCGGCAGATGCTCAATATATCACTCAGTTTAAAACGGGTATATTCAGCGGTTCAAATGAAGGCTGGCTTTACAACAGCACAACGAACGGATATTTAACAGGTCTTGGCATTGACCAGCTTACAAAATACACATATCATTTTGATGCAGACTGGACAAACCGTGAGGGCGGGTTTAATGATTCAATAACAAATTACCAGGGTAATGTATCCTTGTTAGTTAATAATTTAATAAACAGCAACCAGCAGGTGTTGCTTGAAAGAGAAAAGATCGTAAGACCTGCCTATGGTCAGCAGTCTGATTACCAGGCAGAGATGACAAACCCGCAGAACAATTACCCGGGCTACGGCTGGCAAAGCAGGAACGGAATAACGTACAGCGAAAAATGGCAGGACGAAAGTGTGGAAGGATTGAAGAGCGGTGAGCCTGATAACACCGGAGGCTGGCTGCTGATGAACTTGTATGAGAATGGCGAGCAGACAAACACACCCGGCCACGGGAATGCGGATATTAACAATATGTATCCGCACCAGTATTATCTTTCCGATAATAAGCTGAATAATCCAACATTAAGCAGGTGGTACGTTCAGCCGAGGATGAGAATAAGCGTATCTGACGCGTTCGGGACGAATGAGCCTGTGTGCAGGGTTGTGGTTATTCCTTATGACGGGGACACAACGAATACATTGAAATTTGACATATTTACCAATAATTTTCGTGATACAAATGGCAACTATAACGGACAATACATTGACAAATATTACATTGGAACGGTTTTGAGAGATTTGAGTATTGAAGGTGCAACACTCAACCGCAACAATCCGATCTCTTATGATGGCCGCAGTGAGAACCCAACCGCCACACAGGTTGATTACCGGATATACTGGTACGGACAGGTCAAAGTGTGGATCGACAGGGTAAGAGTTGAAGATACATGGAGCTATTATTTGTTCAATCCTGAATTGGAGGATTTTATACAAAAATATAACTTTGTTTATTGGATAAAGAAGGCTGCCCGTGAAGGTATTATAAAAGAATTTACACCCGCAGATCATGAATATAACCAGACACCCTGCATTAAAGAGCTTAACAGGATAATAAAATCGGAACTGGCATCAGAACCCGGTATGCAGTTCAGGCTTTGACTGAAATAACCTTGTTAAAATTTAAAATATACATAATTATAGCGGCACCATGCTAGTATGAAAAACCTTCATATAAAATTACTTTTTGCCTTTTGCCTTTTCACTTCTGCCTTGCAGGGCCAGTGG
>JACSRQ010000128.1 GCA_014879675.1 Ignavibacteria bacterium | reverse complement strand
CGAATCGCCTGATTCGAGATTGCTTGATGATTCGGAATTATGATATTGCAGTATATTAAGCAGAACTTCTTTCTGCAATCCGGTCAGGCGACCTGATATACGAATGTAACTCGAATCGCCTGATTCGAGATTGCTTGAAGTTTCGGAAATATTATATTGCGGTAAATCAATCAACATTTTGTACTTCAATCCGGTCAGGCGACCGGATTTACATAAATCAAATAAACTTTAAAAAATGGCTAAAGCGTTTGTGACCGGTGCTACAGGATTCATAGGTTCGCATCTTGTAGATGAACTGTTAAAAAAGAACTATGAAATTAAAACACTTATCAGGAAAACCAGCAGCACCAAATGGCTGGATAACAAACCCGTTGAGTATATCGAAGGCGATCTGTTTTCCGAAGATGTGCTGAAGAAGGCGCTAGAGGGTGTGGATTATGTCTATCATGTGGGCGGGGTTACATTTGCCAAAAAGAAGGAAGAGTTTTACCGGGGGAATGTTGATGCAACTAAAAGCCTGCTTGAGGCATGTTATAAATTCAATCCCGGCATAAAAAAATTCGTGCATGTAAGCTCACAGGCTGCGGTTGGACCCTCATTCGACGGCAAGCCGATAGATGAAACCAGGGATTACTTCCCGCTCACAACTTACGGCAGGAGCAAGGTTGAAGCCGAAAAAGTTGTGATGAGCTATTTTGATAAGTTCAACACTACGATTGTTCGGCCGCCCGCAGTTTACGGACCCAGGGATTATGCCATATACGAATACTTTAAATCAATGAGCCGCGGCCTGCAGCCTATGATAGGGTTCGATAACAAACTCGTGAGCCTGATACACGGTGTGGATCTTGTAAAAGGATTTATCTTAGCTGCGGAAAAAGAGATATCATCTTCATCCATATATTTTATTTCATCGGAGCAATATTACAACTGGAAAGATGTAGGCGAGATAACGAAAAAGCTGCTCGGCAGGAAAACCGTACGGCTGACCATTCCCCATTTTGCGGTTAAGACCACGGCGTTCTTTTCACAGGTGTTCGGATTTTTCTCATCCAAGCCGGTTGTGCTGAACATTGAAAAATCACGTGAGCTTACACAGCGCTACTGGATATGCTCAATAGAAAAAGCCAAACGCGAGCTGGGGTTTGCGGAATCGTTCACGCTTGAATCAGGCTTTAAAGATACAATTGATTGGTATAAGAAAGAGGGATGGATAAAGTAGAGGAGTAATGTCAAATGTCAAAATCCAAATGTCAAATGTTCCCGCAAGCGGGATTTCGCTGCGCTCAAGAAACGTGAAATGTGAAACGTCAAACGCGAAATGTCAATCGTGAAACGTCAAACGTCAAACGTCAAACGTGAAACCACCAAAGCCAAATAGCAAAGAACAGATAACAAATACCGAATAACAAATTACAAAATTCTGAATAAATATTACATTGGTAGGATTGAAATAATATTAACCCCGGCTTTTAAGCGGGGGAGATTGCGGTCAAACTCAGAAGATGGGCTTTAGCCCTGATTAAAATGGAGTGTTCCGTGACTATTGGGTTACGAACTTAAAGGTTTCTGATGCCGGAATTTTGGAATATGTTGTATCGTTCATAAACTTCCCTGACGCGAATTCATCAATGCTTCCATATCCCGGGTATTTTCTCACACTCCAATAATAAGTTGTATTGGGTGTAAACTGGTAACCCCTTGTTTTGAAATCAGAAAGAGTTAGCGAGTTTTTATCTGCAGCAAGGTGGATCAAAGAATAATTTGATTGCGACCTGTAGATTATACTGAAAACATATATTCCATGCGGCTCCGTATCTTCAAAACTGAATACTGACGATGGAGTAATGTTCGTTTCGCCATCATGGGGGGTTTGAAGAAATAACGTCCTTTCATGTGTTAACTCTATATCCTCGCCCGGTTCAGCAAATACCCATTTACTTGATAGCGAGTGATCCCAATAGTTGATTATACTGGGCTGAAGGAAGTTCGTTATCTTAACTTTATAGTCAAGCGAGGGAATGTCCGGAACATAGAAGTATCTCTGAAAAGAGTCATGAAAATCGATAGTCGAATTTTTGTTCATGCCCGGAAAGGAAAGCGATACTCTGGAATATTCACCATAATAGTTACCCACTACTTGAACATTACAATAGTTGAAAAATTCCGGCGGATTAAATGAAATATCTGAATCATTAAATATTACTGGTTGATTGTTATAACCGGTATTTAATACAGCATTTTTTATTCCAAACCTGATAAATTCAGAATAATATTTATCAAGTTCTAAAAACAATATTTGCCCTTCTATTTGCGTTCTGCCATTTGCTATTGCCAAAGGAAGTCTCACTATTGAATCGAAACTAAAAAATTCGTATTCATATTGAAGAAAAGGTTCTTTGCTAATGAACTTGATATAAAGCCAGGATAATTCCGAAGTTCTTGGAAAGGAAACATTTACATAGGTGTTTGTGTTGTAACCTGGATCATCAAAGGTGCAAAAATTCAGGTTTGATCTTGTAAGTCCCTCATACTTGAAAACGGAGTATGAGTTTCTTGTGAATACAATGTCATAAGGATTAGCTGAATTTTCCAGGCTAAATTTACCGTTTGCATCGGGCGCTACTATCGGGTAGTCTCCCACGCTTACGAGGACGTAAGGATTTGGTATGCCGTACATATCCATGATATGTCCTTCAACGACACTTTCATTATATACCGGTGCATCAATACAACCGTAAAAGGTGCAAAAAAACGTAGTAATTAATAAGAATTGGTAAAATCTGGCAAGTTTCATTTTTGCAATGGAATTTCTTCTTATTTCTTTATAAAATTACAGTATTATGTTGATAAAATCTACCTTAATAACACTTACTATTTTATTACTTCAGTCCATTCTATATACACAATACCGTTTAGATATTACTTTGATCGATAGCCTTACTGTAGAACTCATTTCCGGCGCGAAAGCTGAAACAGACAAAACAACTAATGGAGTTTTCTCTGATGAAAACGGCATAATTAAAATTGAGTTAACGCAGCCCGGTTTGATCCAAATTAAGATCACAAAAATGGGCTACCAGACTTATTCACATTCTATTTTAATTGAAAACAGCAGAACATATCTGGAATTAAGCTTGCAGCCTTCGGGACCCACAACCGATACAATAGATGTAAGCTCGTTATATTTTCGTAAGGCAGAGAAAATAAACACAAGTTTTGTAAATGCTGAAAATGAAGAGATCCGCCGCTCACCCGGCGCGATGGAAGATGTAATAAGGTATTTTACAAGCTCACCCGGAGTTTCGCTCGGGAGTGATATTAATAATGAAATCATCGTTCGCGGCGGATCGCCCGTGGAAAATCTTACATTGATAGATGGCTTAGTCATTCAGAATCCAAATCATTACGGCGCACCCGGCTCAACTAATGGCATATTAAGTTACATAAACCTGAAGATGGTTAAGGATGTTGATTTCTATTCAGGCGGATTCCCGCCGGAGTATGGTGACAGGTTGTCTTCAGTTATGGATATAAAATTGAGGGAGGGTAACCGGAAAAAGCATATTAGGGATATTAACATTTCAGCCACGGGATTCGGCGGATTTTTCGAAGGACCGTTCTCCAAATCATCATCATATCTGTTTTCAGTGAGAAGAAGCTATTATGAGCTGATAAAGGAGATGCTGAATACACAGCTTATTCCCGAATATTGGGACTTCAATACTAAACTGAGTTTTAACATTACACCCAAAGAGAAATTCAGCGTAATTGGTTTCTTCGCTACGGATAATGCCAAGCCTTTCAAAGAAGGGGATTACATGTATGATACTGTGCGTGTTAAGGTGCTTTCCGCAGGCTTTAATTACGAGAAGGAAGGCAGGGATTTTAAATATACTGCTGTTGCCGGCTACGGATGGAATTTTTACAAGGTGAACTATGACGATTTTGTTCTGGATATAAACGATAATGAGTTATCGTTCAGTCAGAAGTTAGATTACAGGCTGACCCGGAATTTTTCAGTTAACATCTTTACAGGCACAAGAAATTTCTTTTCACACTATAGTGTGTTTCATGGTGATGGTTTCAACGCTTCGAATTATTATACACCAAATGTACGATTTGATGACAATGTAACCACCATGAAGATATCGGGCGGCTTTAACCTGACATCTAAGTTCCTGAAAGAAAGGCTAATAATAAATGCAGGCCTGCGGGTAGATGCTTTCCAGCTGCTGAACAATAAGACTGCCGTTTCACCGCGGGCGGGTATTACTTACAAGATAACTCCAATTACAACGGTAAGCGCTAATGCCGGGATCTATTACCAGGCTCCTGAAATGTTATGGGTACTTGTAGATCCGGAGAACAGGAACCTCTCATATATCAGGGTGGATGAGATTGTTCTGGGATTTGAACATTTGTTTTCATCTGATATTAAGCTTACAGTTGAGCCTTACCTGAAGCAGTATTATAACTATCCGGTTAGTGTATATGATCCGAATTATATTTTTATCAATAGCGGTGTTGAACTGTATCCCAATTTTCTCGATAAGGCTACCAGCAGCGGGGAGGGTTACTTTGCAGGCTTAGATGTAACGCTGCAGAAAAAAAATTCAGGCAAGGGCTCGTTCGGTACAATTTCATATTCATATTCCAAATCAGAATTTCTTGCGCTGCGGGGTGATATTCAGCCTGCTGAGTTTGATTACGGCAACCAGCTAATGATGATCGCAGGATACAGGTTTGATAACGGATTTAGCCTGAGCGGCAGATTCAAGTTTGCCAAAGGAAGGCCATACACTCCGTACGATATGCAAAAATCCACCAGCTATATGGGAATTTATGACACGGATATGTATAATAAGGCAAGAATGCCTGATTATGCACGTCTGGACCTGCGGGTAGATTACCAGGTAAACTTCGGAAGTACTGTTTTTACAACGTATTTGGAGGTTTTGAACGTTTTTGACAGAGTTAACTACTATAATTACTACTGGAGTTCCTATTATAAAGGTGTTCATGCAAATTTGCAGCTTCCGAGAGTCCCGATAATTGGTATAAGTTACAGATTTTGAATAAACTGTTGTTATTGCATATATTTAACATTATAGAGAGTTAATTTGTTTAACCTAATGCGTACATTCTTTCATTGACTAAAAAGCAATTTATCGCTATTTTTGTCGTTTACAACAATTCCGCTAAACAATTTAATATAAAGGTTATACAATGGCTACTGTGAATTTATCAGCTCAGAAAAGAGATGATCTGGGTAACTCAACTACTAAGACTGCAAGAAAAAAGGGTTTTATTCCCGGCGTGTTTTATCATAAAGATGCTCCTGCGGTCGCTATCAGCGTTAAAGATACGGCGTTAAACCCGTTCGTTTATACTTCTGAAGTAAGCATAATAAATCTGCAGATCGATGGTGCTGAGAAGGCGCAGAATTGTATCTTAAAAGATGTACAGTTCGATCCCGTAAGCGATAAGCCTATCCATTTTGACCTGCTCGGTATCTCTGAAAATGAGACCATTCGCGTTGAAGTACCGCTGAAGCTTGTCGGCGCACCAATCGGTGTAAGAGATGGCGGCGTTGTTCAGCATACACTGCATTCGCTCGAAGTTGAGTGTCTGCCAATGTATATTCCTTCGCACATTGATGTTGAAATTGCATCACTTGCTATCGGCGACTCTATCCACGTTGGCGATCTTAAGATCGAAAATGTTGAGATCCACGGCGCAGAAGACGCTATCATCGTTGCGGTTGTACCTCCGGCAGTTGAGAAGGTTGAAGGCGCGGTTGAAGGTGAAGCAGCAACTGCAGAACCTGAAGTTATCACCAAAGGCAAGAAAGACGAAGAAGGCGAAGAGAAGAAATAAGCTTTTCAGCAGGTATAATATTAACAGCGGAAATTTTCTTAACAGCAGAAATTATCTTAACAACAGAAATAATTTTGCGATGAATAAATACAGAGTACTTAGTTCTATTAATAGTACCCTGTATTTTTATTGTATAAACCTTTGAGCAGCGTATATCTGATATGCGGGCTGGGAAACCCGGGGGCAAAATACCATAACACAAGGCATAATGCCGGGTTTATGGTGATCGATAAGCTTGCCGAGTTCTTTAAAATAGAATCGTTTGATATAGAAGACAATTACCTCTACGCAGTAACAGATCATAATGATAAACAGGTAGTACTGATGAAACCCCTTACATATATGAATCTTAGCGGCCAGGCCGTTAAAGCGTTCTACGAAAAGTACGAGTTGGATCTGAATAATATCCTTATAGTTTATGATGATGTGAACATCGATCTCGGTGTGCTGAGGTTAAGGCCCGGAGGCTCTGATGGCGGACAAAACGGGATCAAATCTGTAATGTATGAGCTTGCCGCCGGAGAGGTACCAAGGCTGAGGGTTGGAATAAGATCAGGCGAAGATTTTGAGAAGCTGAGGGCAGAAGAAGGTTTTTCGCTTGCTGATTATGTGCTTTCAGGATTTGAAGAAACCGAGTATGAAAGCCTGGATAAAGTAATAGAAGCGGCAAAAGATGCAGTGTTGGGTTTTGTTGATAAGGGCTTGGCTGAAACCATGAATTATTACAACAGGAACGTTCTAAAATCGCCGGACGAAAATTAATTACCGCTACCAAACCGATTTTTAATCAGGCAGTTGAAAAGAGAGAATTTTAATACAAACCAAATAATAATATGAAGAAAAACATAATACTAAGTACTTTGTTATTTCTGTTAAGCTCGGTTACTGCTTTCGCAAGCGAAGCCGATCTTAAGATCCCGGAGTTGAGCGCATCGCAAAACAATATGCTTATGCTTGGCATAGGTGTTTGTGTGCTTGGACTTCTATTCGGTATAATCCAGTTCGTGAAGGTTAAAAAGCTGAAAGCGCATCAGTCAATGCTTGATGTTGCGCAGATAATTTACGAAACCTGTAAAACATACCTTAACCAGCAGGGTAAGTTTATTGCTATACTTTTTATATTTATAGCCATTTGTATAGGATTTTATTTCGGGCTGCTTAACCATACAAGTATAGGCGGTGTTGCCCTCATATTAATGTGGACCGTTATCGGTATCCTTGGTTCATTTGGTGTTGCAAAGTTTGGTATCAGGATGAACACACTTGCAAACAGCCGTATGGCATTTGCTTCGCTAGAAAGAAAACCCATTAAGCTGCTTACCATTCCTCTTGATGCCGGTATGAGCATCGGCGTTATGCTTATCTGCGTTGAGCTTATTATGATGCTTATCATTCTGCTTTTTGTACCCCGCGAGTATGCAGGAGCAAGCTTCATCGGTTTCGCTATCGGTGAGTCACTGGGTGCATCAGCGCTCAGAATTGCAGGCGGTATATTCACAAAGATCGCTGATATAGGTTCTGACCTTATGAAAATTGTATTCAAAATTAAAGAAGATGATCCGCGTAACCCTGGCGTAATTGCAGATTGTACCGGTGATAATGCAGGCGATTCAGTTGGACCAACTGCAGACGGATTTGAAACATACGGCGTAACAGGCGTTGCGCTTATCAGCTTTATAGTTCTCGCGATTCCCGATGTAATGTTCCAGACAGAGCTTCTGACATGGATATTCGTAATGAGAATACTCATGATCGGTACATCGATCGCTTCATTCTACATCAACGGCATCTGGGCTAAAGCTAAATACGGCAAAGAAGAAGATATTGATTTCGAAAAGCCTTTAACTTCGCTTGTGTGGATAACATCAATACTTTCGATGGTTGTTACATTCGTTATCAGCAAAGTTCTTATCGGTCATTTACCCGATAATCTCTGGCTTACGCTTTCAATTATTATCAGCTGCGGAACCCTTGGCGCTGCGCTGATACCTGAATTCACAAAAATTTTCACCTCTCCCAAAAGCAAACATGTTAACGAAGTTGTAACAGCCTCACGTGAAGGCGGCTCTTCGCTTACAATCCTTTCGGGTTTGGTTGCGGGTAACTTCTCCGCATTCTGGATCGGCATGGTATTCTTTTTCCTTATGACCATTGCATATTTCGCTTCGACGGCTATACCGGGAGCTATGATACCTGCCTACGCGTCTATATTCGCGTTCGGTTTGGTTGCGTTCGGTATGTTGGGCATGGGACCTGTTACAATTGCTGTAGATAGTTACGGACCTGTAACAGATAACGCTCAGTCAATTTATGAGCTTTCGCTTATCGAATCAAAACCCGGCATTTCAGAAGAGATCCAGAGGGATTTCGGTTTCAAGCCTGATTTCGAAAAGGCTAAACATTACCTCGAAGCCAATGACGGCGCGGGTAACACCTTTAAAGCCACAGCTAAGCCTGTGCTTATTGGTACAGCGGTTGTGGGAGCTACCACAATGATATTCTCGCTTATCCTTGTGATAAAAAATACACTTGGCATACAGCCTGAGGCAATATTAAGCATACTTAACCCGTATTCAATTTTAGGATTCATCTGCGGCGGTGCGGTAATATACTGGTTCACCGGCGCTTCAACACAGGCAGTTACAACAGGCGCGTACAGGGCGGTTGAGTATATCAAGAAAAATATTAATCTTGATGAAAACGCCAGCATGAGCGCTTCAACAGAAAAATCAAAAGAAGTAGTTAAGATCTGTACACAATACGCTCAGACAGGTATGTTCAACATATTTATCGCCATCTTCTCATTCGCGCTTGCATTCGCGTTCTTTTCCGCGCCGGGCAAAACAAATGAGCCGGTTGCGTTCTTCATCAGCTTCCTGATCTCTATCGCAGTATTCGGTTTGTTCCAGGCAATGTTCATGGCTAATGCCGGCGGCGCATGGGATAACGCGAAGAAAGTAGTTGAAGTTGACCTGAAGGAAAAGAACACCCCGCTGCACGACGCGACTATAGTTGGTGATACCGTTGGCGATCCGTTCAAAGATACATCATCGGTTGCGCTTAACCCGATCATTAAGTTCACAACACTATTCGGACTGCTTGCGATGGAAATGGCAATTTCAGAGTCATTCCGCGCATCAGCACCTTATGTGGGGCTTGTGTTCTTCATAATCGCGCTTTATTTCGTATGGCGCTCATTCTATAAGATGAGAATTGTAGCAGAAAAAGCATGATTTTATCAAACGTCAAAACTTCCTTCGGAAGTCAGGCGTGAAATGATTTAAGTTCGAATTTAGTATAAAACGAAAAGGCATCCGGTAAACCGGGTGCCTTTTTTTGTTAGCTGAAGAAACTATGTTTTAATGCTTGCGGCCGTATCTGTTTTCTGCTTCGGCGATCTTACTCTCGAGCCAGTTCACGCCTATTACAAATCCCGGCTGCTGCAGCATTTTTCGCAGTCTTGCTGCAAGCAAAGGAGTGAAATGGGTTTTAAGTTTTATCATTTTTTTGGCGATTAAAATGTAGTTCGCATAGTACTTCTTCCGCTCATTCGACATGTACTTATCGCTCTTTAGTATATGTCTGTATGAATCAATCATCCCTTCCATTTCATCAAACATATCCAGCTCATAATAGCATGATATAAGCAGATTTTTTACCTCAAACTTATTGTACACATCCGTGTAGCCGGCTTTAAGGAGAAGTTCTTTTGCACCTTTGAAATTACCGCGTGAAAATTCGACCAATGAACCTGCATAGAAGCTGATACCATCTTTAACCTTCGCATTCAGCTCGTTTTTGTACTTTTTAATGAAGTCTTCCGCCCAATCAATTTTACCCAGTGTGATCGCGGTTTCGGTTATGCTTATATACATTCTTTCCGATAGTGAAAGCTCTGATTTATAGGTTTTATGTTCAAGCTCAAAATTGTATATATCAAACAATTGTTTTAAATATTCATTTTTGCCCTTCCTTATCATTTTCTTGCAGTAGTTTTCCATGTTTATTATTACTTCTACGGAATCGAAAATATGAAATTCACTGAAGTTGCTGAATAAAACACGTCTGATATCTTTGAAATGTTCGGCATTGTTCTCATCAGTGTGCAGTTTGATTGTATAGTAAAGCAGAGGAATAATGTGGGTAGTGTTGTATTTTTTGATATCGAGGTTCCGCAAAAAATCTTCGAATTCGGATGTATCTGCCGCGGTTTCGTAGATCTGCTTTGTATTCAGAAAATACAGGTATGTTTTCAGCATAACAATTACCTGGAATAAAGTTGCATAATGTGCGATACTGCTTATACCCTTAACATCAGCAAGCTTTTCTTTCCTGTCGAAATATCTTTTGTGCTGGTAGAAAACATTTTCATATTGATAACGATACTTGCTGTAATAATACATCTCACTTTGATAGCTCCCAGGTATTAATTTGGCCGAAACCTGTGCTGAAACTTTGTTGAATTGTTTGTCCAGGTTTCTATCATTGAGTATTCTAAGCAGGTGATTTCCGTTTTGCAGCTTGTCATTGCTTAACTCCTTATATCGCAGGTAATCAATGGCAAGGTTTGTTAATGTAAACATCTGGATCCTTAGTAATCCGTCATTATATCCGGCATCAGGAAATGATTTTTTCCATACAGTCTTTTTCGATATGCTTTCTTCGTTAAACGCAGGATACATGGATCTGACATAACTGAAAATCTTAACAACACTTTTGTTCTTATTGAAAAACGGGGAGTGAATGTAATCGGCAAATTCTCTGATCTCGTTGGGAGCAAAAGTTGATAGTATTTTTATCAGGTTACTTTTTTTCAATTCTCTGCAGGAAAATTACAAGTGAATTCTCAAATTTAATGAAATTTAGCGTAATAAATACTCTACTTTACAGCATTTGCAGAAAATAAATCGAACAGCTGTTTTTTTTAACAGGCTTCCCGGTTAACTTTCGGCTTTTAATTTCCGGGAATATACCGCTATACGGAAAGGAAATATCTGATTTGTTGTCTTTTTCCCGCAAATTTGAGATCATTTCATTTAACAAACCAGACCTAAAGTTCTTTGTTAATAATGCTCAATGACCTTAATTTTGAATGAAAGATAAATAATTTAAAGAGCAAAAACTCCGGCTGAAGGAATATTGTATCAAAGATGCCCCGCCTGGGTATATTCAGCTCTTTTTTAAATATCTGGAACATACGAAATGAAAAACCGGAAGGATAGTTACATGAAAAAGATAATATCGATTTTGATAATGCTGGCCATAGCAACATTTACCGCAAAAAGCCAGCACATCACAAACACGCTTGGAACCGGCGGTGTATTTAAAATTCACGATGGCGGATCAACTTATTTATCAATAATGCAAAGCAACGGTTTTATAGATGTTTCCAGAAATATTAAATTGGCATATACTACTAATTCCAATGTAGGTGTAATAATGAAAGAAGGAGGCTCTTTCATTCATGATTTTAAAGGCACAGGTTCTTTAGGGGGTAATACTTTCATGGGTTATAGTTCAGGCAATTTTACCATGACAACCGCAAGTTATAATACAGGCTTGGGATTTGGGACTCTTTATTCCTTGACAACGGGCAGCCGAAATACTGCGATAGGAAATTCATCGATGATCGCAACAACTACCGGTACTGATAACTCATCACTGGGTACCGGCTCCCTATTTCATAATACAACGGGCAGCTATAATTCTGCTTTTGGCTCCAGTGCCCTATACGGAAATCTGAATGGCAGTGGAAACTCCTCCTTCGGGGCTAGTTCAATGCTTACCAATTCCAGCGGCAGTCTTAACTGCGCGTTTGGCATAAATTCACTTTCTTCAAATTCGACCGGCAGCTATAACTGTGCTTTTGGCTCAAATTCGTTGCTCACCAATTCAACCGGTAACCTGAATTCTGCTTTTGGCAACAATACCATGGAAAATAATTCTACCGGGGAACAGAATACTGCGTTAGGTTCGTCTTCATTGAACAACAATTCCACGGGTTCATATAATAATGGAATTGGAGTAAACTCTTTGACTTTAAATACTACCGGCTCTAACAACAATGCATTCGGAAAATCATCCTTATATTTCAATACTACCGGTGACGGTAACGTTGCCATGGGCACCTTTTCACTTTTTAATAATATTACCGCTGATAATAATACCGCAATAGGAATCGTGTCGTTATACTCGAATTCAACAGGATACTCAAATACAGGCATTGGTTCAAATTCATTACAGGGAAATACAACCGGAGCCGGTAATACGAGTATAGGCTCATTTTCAATGACAGGGAATACTACAGGCCAGTTGAATACTGTGATCGGCTACCAGGCAGGTACAAACATCATCAATGGAAGCAATGTTATTCTCTTAGGATATAATACCGAACCCACAACATCAAGTGTCTCGAACCAGATAACATTGGGAAATAATTCCATAACATCTCTGCGCTGTAATGTAACAACTATCACATCGCTCTCTGATGCGCGGGATAAAAAAAATATAA
>JACSRQ010000099.1 GCA_014879675.1 Ignavibacteria bacterium | reverse complement strand
TGGATGCACTCCAAAAAAAACAAAATAAGCTTCTGCCTCTTTTGGAGTGCATTGACTGTGTCAATGCTTAATCATACTTTCAGAAGCTATCCAGCATCCACGCAATGGATGCACTCCAAAAAAAACAAAATAAGCTTCTGCCTCTTTTGGAGTGCGCTGACTGTGTCAGTGCTTAATCAATTTACCAGAAGCTATCCAGCATCCACGCAGTGGATGCACTCCAAAAAAAGCACAAAGAACATTTTTGTATCTGCAAGAAATGCATAGTAAATTTACTAAAAACTTTTCTATGAAAAAGTAATGAAATTAATACACAGTAATATAATGGTCTTACTTATACTACATTGTTTTACGATTGAGTTATACATAAATTTGAGACAAGCTGCGTTAACAGCTGACATAAACTACATTTCAAAAATATCCTGTTGAGTGAAGAAAAAAATATCATGATGCCCTCTCGTCTTGGAGCCCTGTTATTGCTGCTTGTTTCCTTTTTGCTTTTTTGTACCCCCGGATGCAAAAAGTCAGAAAAGGAATCAGTGCAGCACAATAATAAACGGCTCAGGGATGCAATTGCAGGCTATATGAGCGAACCGATGTTCAGGAATAAGAACTTCGTTCAGCAAATTACCGGTACCGAAGCTGATCTTAAGCTCTATGATATGGATGAGCAGATGCTTTATTTTGCAATAAATAAGAAGGATTTTGACAGTGCGAAAACATTAAGCTTGTTAACTATCGATCCCCCCACCGCCGAATTCGGATTCGAGCAAAATGGCGATGTTTTCCTCGGTGCATATACGCTTAAGGGTACATCGAGATTTCTGTTCAGGATACCGAAGAATGATTTTAAACCCGATACATTAGGTAAGGTTACGGTCACTTTGCCCGGCGGAATTACATACACTGTTACCGCCGGCGAGCTTGCAGATTTTGCGGATGATCTAAGTATCTTCGGCGGTAAAACCAATGCTGAAACAAGCAAAGATAAGTATATGGCTAACCATGGGGCGTATGTATGCATCCCCGGCGAGCCAAGCGTGGAAAGGCTTTACAAACAGATCGCGGGTAACGAAAAGAACAAGGAAGTGATTGCTCAGAAGCTGCTGGATTTTGTCACACTTTCGATAGGCTACAGCGAGAACGAAGCTTACGGCGGCTATGAAGTAATGAAAAGGCCGAATGAAGTTTTGCTGACAGGTGTATCTGATTGCAGCGGATTAACAATACTCTACGCTTCGCTGCTTGAACAGTCGGGAATTGAATACAGGCTGGTTTACTTCACCGGGCATATTGCAGTTGCTGTAAAAGGCAATTTCCCAACGCGCAATAATATGAAGATCACTTATGATAACGAGACTTTCCACCTGGCCGAAACTACGGTTAAAGGATTTAAGATCGGGATCACTGAACTGCTGCAAAAAGATCTTACATCAGAGCTGCGTTACATTCAGAAACCTGGGAAAGACTTCAAAATTATTGATGTAAAAACCGGGCTTGAAATGAATTAGCTGCCCTGCCGGAGTTCATTTCTCACTTTAACAGGAAGCTTAGATACAACCAGTTCATATGAAGTTTTAATGAGATCTTTTATCTCTGCCGGTTTGATCCTCGCTGACCTTTCTATAGCTATCCACTTACTGCGCGCAAGATACGGTGCAGGGATGATGCCTTCTCTTTCAGTAAGCTCATCGAAGTATTCTGGATCAGCCTTCAGCGAGAGCAGCAGCTCTGAGGTTTGCAGAATTGATGCTATTACAAATATCTTACCGCCTACTTTATACAGCATGCTGGTTTCCCACTGCACTTCAGCGGTGGCACCTTTGAATGACAGGCAGTATTCCTCTAACCACTCGGAGCTCATATCTGAATCTTATCCTCTGCCGGATGCTCATCATTGCCTGAATTCTTCTTTTTGCTATGAGGAGATTTGTGAGTAAGGTAGATCGATATTGCGATCAGCAGGATACCAATGCTTAGGTAAAGCAGGCTTGTCATATCCTGATATTTTATATTAATTGCATGTTTGAAAAATGTCACAATAAGCACCATGATCACAACTTTTGCGATCTTCTCCTTCAATGCGTCAAGGTCATGAATTACCAGCACTTTTGAAGATGTTTCATCATTTTCGGCAATATCAATTTTGCTGATAAAAAGCTCATACAAGCCGATACCGAATATCAGGAAAACCGTGCCGATGAGGTAATCATCAATTGCGCTCACAAGATGCGTAACTGTGGTTTTGCCAAATTCTTCATAAGCTTCCGGACTTGAAAATGCATGCAAAAACTCCCCGCAAACATTGATAACTTCCATTGTACCCATTATTATCATTATCAGCGCGGCAAAAATTGATGAAATAACAGCAAAAAACACCATATACCTGCTATTCCACAGTATTTTTTCAATAAAATGTAACATCATGCGCCTCCTGTTTTTCAGTAATTTAGGCAAAGTTAACTATTTTCCTGTAAAAATGAAATTTATTTAGATTTTTACATAAAATTAGCTAACTAAATCTCTTAGAAGCATTATTTTACTACTATTGATATAATGAAAAAGTTTGCATATTTTAGCAAATTAATAATTCAATTAACTAATCAATTCCGGAATTCAAAAATGAAGAAACTATTAACAGTTTTCCTCGGGCTTATTGTGTTTGCAGCAAGCTCATTTTCTCAAACTGGATTTAACTCGGTCCACTCCAAAGATGGCAGCTACGTTGTTGCCGTTGGCGATGGAAACGCAGTTTATATCTCTTATAATGGCGGTGCAAGCTTCGGTTCTTACCCGGTGAGCGGCTCGGTTAATCTGAACTCTGTTTATACTATCAACATGAAAGTATGGACAGTAGGCGATGCGGGTGCTGTAAGAGTAAGTACAAATGGAGGAGCTTCATTTACTGATTACGGTATTGGCGGAGCAGATCTCAACGGTGTACATTTTGTTGATGAGTTAACAGGGTATGCAGTTGGTAACGGCGGAAGGATTGTAAAATCCATTAACGGCGGTAACTCCTGGACACCGCAGACATCCGGTACAGCTAACGACCTTACAGGCGTAAAATTCACAAGCGCAACCAATGGTTTTGTAAGCGGCGCAAACGGAACAGTGTTATACACTGTTAACGGCGGAGCTACATGGAGTGCGCACTCAACAGGCTCAGCAAAGAATTTGACAGCTATTGACGCATCAGGCTCAACGATTATAGCTACTGCGGTAGATGGCTTGATACTTAAGTATAACGGTTCATCATGGTCAACCATCAGTTACAAATCAGCTTCCAAAACAGACGTAAGAAGTGTTTCGATGCTTGACGCAAATACATTCTATACATGCGGAGGCGGCGGATTCGTTAACAAAACCACCGATGGCGGCGCAACAAGAACATACCAGGCTAACCCCATGCAGGGATACCTTAGCGACATATTTTTCTTCAATTCAAGCTGGGGCTGGGCAGTTGCGAACAATACAAAAGCGATTTTATACACAAGCAACGGCGGTGCCTCATGGCAGTTCCAGAGCGGCGTAACTGTTTCGAAAACACTTGTAAGAAAAGTAACTACTTCAGGCAATATCGGCAACCCGTTCTGCCTGCATCCTAAAAATAAAGACGGCGTTTTCATCCTTTCGGGAAACACTTTAAGAAGAAGCCTTGATAAAGGCGAAACCTGGACAACCCTGAACGCATCTGTTCCGGGCTCAAGCTGCCATTCATTCTTTGTGAATGCAGTTGATACCAATATGATGATCGCTTCTATGGGATCAAGCGGCGGAAGGGTTATTGCAAGCACAAACTACGGAACATCATGGTTTGACCTTATAAACCCGATCAATCTTACTTCATACGGCATGCCGCTTGAAGTTGACCCGAACAACGCGAACACAGTCTATCTTGCTCCGGATAATGCGCCAATGAGAGTTTCAACCAACTGGGGCGCAAACTGGACAACATTAAGCGGCGGCGAACCCGGCGGAATTTTCAGAAGTCCGTGCGATGTTATAGTTCAGTTCGATAATCCCTCAACAATAATAGTTGGCGACGGAACAACAGGCTCAGGCTCAGGAAAAGTTTGGAAATCAGTTAACGGCGGTTTGAACTGGACCTTGATCAATACCGTTTCAGGCTCAGAAATTCCCATGATGGCAAACACATCACAGGATGTAAACCTGATCTACCACTCAACATGGAGCTCAGGAAGTTTCTGGAAAAGCACAAACATGGCAACCGGATTCAGCAACCTGAACCAGACAGGTTCACTTTGGGCAACCGATATTGCCAAGGATGATCCTACAGCAGTAACATATGACTTGTATGGCACAAACACATTCCTTTCTTTAGATGCAGGCGCAACATTCGCTACAATTCCTGCAACCAGCTCACCCGCAGCTGGTGTTGTGTTTATTGATAAGGCTAACCTCCTGTTCCAGCATGGCAGCGGTGTTGATAAACTTACAATAACATACAATGTTACACCGATTGTATCAAACGGTGTGGTATCTTCTGAAGTGCCTTCAGCATTCGGGCTTTCACAGAACTACCCCAACCCGTTCAACCCAACAACACAGATAAAGTATGATATTGCAAAAGCTTCATTTGTATCACTCAAAGTATTCGATGTACTTGGAAATGAAGTATCAACAATAATTAACGGTAACCTGAACGCAGGCAAGTATTCTGCTGAGTTCAATGCATCAAGCCTTTCAACCGGCATATACTTCTACTCACTAACTGTAGATGGCATCAAAATTGATACCAAAAAGATGATACTTGTAAAATAACAGTTTAAACATTTTTTTTTCAGAACCCCGGTTAAGAAATTAATCGGGGTTTTAAATTTATGAAAAATTGAATAAATTTGTATAAATAATCTATAGAGATGAAAACAAAATTTACTAAAATTCTTGTGCCCGCTTTCCTGTTAATTGTTACCGGGCTTTTTGCATATTCTTTTTTCTACCTCCCAACCGGATTTACCGGCACCACTAAAAAAGGCGGCACCGGTACAGGATGCGATTGCCACAGGGATACTGCAACCACCTCGGTTTCAGTATTTTTCCAGGGACCTGACAGCGTTGCCGCAGGACAGACTGTTACTTATAAGATTTTCGCTTCACATGGCCCGGCTGTTATAGGCGGATTCAACGTTGCAAGCTTCAGGGCGGGGCTGGAAGATACTATCACGCTCGCACCTGTGCCCGGCGATACTATGGTAAGGAAACAGGACGGTGAGTTAACACATACTCAGCCGAAGCAGTATGCCAACGATTCGGTATTCTGGACCTTTACGTATAAGGCTTCCAATACACTTGGCTGGGATACACTGTATGCAACATCAAACAGCGCAAACGGCAACGGTAGCTTTGAAGGCGATTACTGGAACTGGAGCCCGAATAAACCAATAAAGATATACCAGCCGATTGGTATCACCAACATCAGCAGCATTGCTGAAACATTTGAGCTGGGGCAAAACTATCCCAATCCTTTCAACCCGGTTACACAAATAAGTTTTTCAGTAGCGAAAGCAGGAGATATTAAAATAAAGATCTTTGATCTGCTGGGCAATGAAGTTGTTGTACTTGTTGATCAAAAGCTTTCAGCCGGCAAATACAAAACAGATTTTTCCGCGGCAAATTTCAGCTCAGGGGCGTACTTCTATTCACTTTATGCTGATGGAAAGCTTCTTTCAACAAAACGTATGCTGCTTCTGAAATAAGTTCAAGGCATACAGCATTTTAAGCAAAGCCGGCTCATTTAAGATAGCCGGCTTTCTTGTTTTTATCAATTATACTGACTGATTTTACTACTGTATTCACCCTGCAAAATCTCACCGTTAACTATTGCATATATAGAGAAATGCTTTTATATTTAGGAAATAAAGTCTTTTTTTTCCAAAAAATTAAACAATCACAAATGAAGAATTTCGCCAAAATTTTTCTGCTCTGCTTTATGGTAGCAGCAGGGATATTATTGTTTCAAGCCCAGGATTTTACTGGAAATAAACATGATGATAATAACCCCTATATAGATCAGCCGACCCTGGAATCCAGAATGCATCCGCATGCTTTCCAGATGCGTGATAACTCCGGCGATGTAATTACTGATCTTTCGGGATTTGATAATTACGATATTGGCATTGACTATGCTGAACAGCATGTAACTTCAAATCCTTTAAATCCATTGCAGATATTTGTGAGCGCAAACGGCTCAGGTGCACCTCAGAACGCGAGAAATACAATGGATGGCGGCTTAACATGGACATTAAACCAGCCTTCATATCCCGGCACCACATGCTGTGATCCCTGGGCTGCGTATTTGGCAAACGGAACGCTGATATACGGTTCGGGCGTTTCAGGACAGAATATTTACAGGTCAACCAATAACGGTAATAGCTGGACAGCTCCTGTTCTTTCCGTAAGCGGTAACGACAGGAATACTTTGGCTGCAGAGGAAACCGGAACCGGTCCTTTCGCAAATTACCTGTATGCTGCTATTACTCCCGGTAACTTTGCAAGAAGCACCGACGGCGGCTTAACATGGGCTCAGACATATACAATCAGCAATACAATCCCCGGAACAATGATCGCAGTTGGACCTAACGGCTCAACAAATGGCGGCTGCGTGATCTATGTTTCAAACACAGGTTCAACACAAAACGTAGTTTACACATTCAACCGTTCAACAAACGGCGGAGCTTCGGGCTCATTTACTGCCGTTTCTAATATCTCGGATGCAGGATATGTTGGTACCTTAAATACACAAACCAGGCTTGTTATCAACAATGCAAGAACAAGGCCCTATCCGATGATAGCTATGGATAACAGTAACGGTCCATACAGAGGCAGATTGTACCTGGTTTATGCATCAAACGTACCTGCAGGCAATGGCAATAAACCCGACATAATTTTAAGATGGAGCTCTGACATGGGATCAACATGGTCAGCCAGGATCACAGTAAACGATAATGCTAATCCTCAATTAAGCGACCAGTGGTTCCCCGCAATTTGGTGTGAAAAATCTACTGGAAAACTTTATATAAAGTGGTACGATACACGCGAGAATCCTGCAAGTTATACAACCGGAGTTTGGGCTACATACTCCACAACCGGCGGTACAACATTTGCTCCTAACCAGAGAATTTCAAATGCATCATGGACATATCCTTGCCCGGCTTGCGGCGTAAACCAGAACTGTTACAGAGGTGATTATGATGGTTTCCATGCGAATCCAAAAGTGGGTTTTGCAGTATGGTGGGATCCAAGGAATTGCACCTACCAGACCATGGGTTCATATTTCCCTGATTTCGCAATGAAAACCACACCAGTGGTAAATATTGCTAACGGCACAAATGACAGCGGATTTGCTTATGTAAGTATTCCGGGTGTTAAACTTTATACTGATACTGCATTATTTACAGCAACAATAACAAATCCTCCGGGCTCCGGAACTATCACCCCGACATTCCTTAACAGGACAACACCTGCTTCACAAAACAGGCTGACAACGTTCCCTGATTCATTGAGGCTTCGCTTCAAAACAAGCGGCGGTGTTCCTGCTGCAATTTATACAGTACAAGTTAAAGGTACCGGACCAAATGGTACACCAGTTCATGTAAGGACACTTACTATTAATGTTGGCGCTGTTGCGATCAGCATGAATGGTAATGAAGTTCCGGAGAAATTCTTCCTGTACCAGAACTACCCGAACCCGTTCAACCCCACTACAAATATCAAGTTTGATATTTCAAAAGGCGGAATGGTTAAACTGGCAGTTTATGATATAGCAGGCAAACAGGTTGCAGAGCTTTTGAATGCAAACTATAATGCGGGCAAATATAACTTCGATTTCAATGCATCGGATTTCGCAAGCGGAGTTTATTTCTACAAACTTGAGACACCTGATTATACAAGCATAAGAAAAATGATACTTGTAAAATAATATAGTTTCTTGATTCTTTATAAAAAAACCGGCTAACCGCCGGTTTTTTTTTGGCTAATTTTTATCAATGCTCCCCTCCTTTCAGAAGCTGAACCCCCATTGCAATTTTCGGACGTGGAGATTAAAGTACAATTGTGGAGGTACGAATCTTTGGAATAAACTTCCCCCCTTCCCAAAAGCCGAAGGGGGGACTGATTTTCAAGCAAGCATTGTTTTCTTTCAGCCCCGAAGGGGCGCAAGCAAAGAGCCAATTTCAAATGTCAAAGCTCAAATGTCAAACATTATCAATACCGGCTCAATGCCGTACAGTTCTTTAACACCACGATCTCTCTTTTCAGCCCTGAAGGGGCGTGATATGTTAGCGATGGGCGAAGCCCATCGGAAGGAAAGCGCAATGATCACAAGCCGCGCAGTGGCGCAATATGGAAATATCCACACATTTCCAGAATCTCTGCGCTGCCGTGTAGTCCCAGCATACGAAAAGATGTGTGACCCCGATGGGGTCATTGGGGTTAGAGCATGACCTTGCTACAAATGTGTGACCGCTACGCGGTCAAGTTTGGCAGACTGCTTTGCATAGAATCCCCTTTCCAGAGAAATTATTAATCTTGTAGGCGTCATGGCTTGCCTGACGCCAAAGAGGCGCACGGGCAACGATCCGCTTTAATTGCATCCGTCAGGAGGTAACTCCTAATGGCACGAATACAACAGACATGAAAATGTTTTTAGCTCCCCTCCTTCTTCACTGCCTTGGCAGTTTCAGACTGCACCAGCAGTCGCAAGGAGGGGAAAATACCGGTTACCTTCCTGTAACCGGTATTGGGGTGGTTTAATCAATTTAAGGAATGCATCTTGGAGATTCTCCGTTTGGGTAGATCATACCAGAATAAAATCTCAATACATCCATCATCACAATTGCATAGATGCATTCCCTACAGGATAATATCTGTGCTGCTTGCTCAAACTTTATCCGCTTGTCATTCCTGCGCAGGCAGGAATCTTATACATTTTTCAGCCCCGAAGGGGCGCAATCTGTTAGCGATGGGCGAAGCCCATCGTTGCAAGTGCAGCCAACACACAAGCCGCGAAGCGGCGCAATCAATGCCATAATTTCAAATCCGGTTCTTTCCCCAATGGAAAAAAACAGAATGTTTCAGGCTGTCTTCTCCCCTCTCCTGTCAGGAGAGGGGCTGGGGGTGAGGTGACTAACCTCAGTAATTTCCATGCTATCTGCCCCGGCAAAATCCTGGAACCCGTAAATAAAAACGCAGAGCCCTCCTGCGGAGAGACTCTGCTAATACGATGGAGAAGAGAGAATTGTGTTGTATAGACCTGCCAGGTTTTAGAATCATGAACATTCATCATTCACGATATTCAAACCTGGCAGGTTTATTTAACAATTTCCACATTCTCTGCGCACAAACAATCCGAAGGCAATGTTTTTTTCTCAAAATCCGAAATTATATTGATACCCTTAAAACCATTAGTTATATTTACATACTACAATTAAGGGCTAGCCTGGAGGACGGGATTAAATTATCCCGGGGAAGCCGATCATATAAATTTATAAACTAATTATATGTCAAGGAAATTCTATACTACAGCTCTCCTTTTGATGATACTTTGCGTATCATCTTATTCTGATTCAAAGATCAATCCATATTTAGCGGATAGATTAGCAGGCTCAAATGATAATGAACGGGTCCGCATTTACATAACATTTAATGATCCACTTACACTAAATGATTTCGCAGATATTCCGTATGATGCTCCTAAAAGTATCAGGCGGCAAACAGTTATAAACCGGCTTATTAGCCACGCAAACAATTCGCAATCAAGGGTTAAGTCATTTCTTGCTTCAAGAAGCGGGGATGCTGAGATACTCGATGTTATGTGGATGGTAAACTCACTCGTGATAAATGCGAACAGGAATGCGGTTTACTCTCTTGATGCGGCAGGTTATAACGAGATCAGCCAGATCAATTTAGATCCGCAATGGCCTGTTGACCAGATGCTGGATGATATCACAATGGCAATGCCATTCAAAACCGCGCTCGCGCCGGAATCCGGCATAGTACTAATGAATGCCGACGACTGCTGGGCATTAGGCAACCGCGGCGCAGGCGTATTAGTCGCAAACTCCGATGACGGCTTCTGGTGGAAACACCCCGACCTTGTTAAAGGCGTATGGCAGAATATGGGCGAAGATGCAAACCACAACGGTATGACGATTATCTGGGCATCGGGAACCGGTTCAACATTCGATGCCGGTGATGTCAACGGAATTGATGATGATGGTAACGGAAAAGTTGATGACCTTGTTGGCTGGGATTTTACAACCAACAATTATAATATTACAACGGCATCGCACGGCTCGGCAACTCTTGGACATGTTATCGGCGATGGTACCGGCGGAACAAGCACCGGAGTTTCACCGCTGGCAAAATGTATCCTGATGAGAAATGCTTCGGGTTATTCACAGCAGATACTCGCCTTCCAGTATGCACTACTTATGGGCGCAGATGTAGTGACAAGCTCATTAAGCTACAAATGGTATTTTTCACCAAAACCGGATTACAGCCTAGTAAGATTAACGACAGATATTTCACTCGCAGCAGGAATGATACATGCCAACTCAACAAGCAACGATGGTAACTCAGTTGGCATTCCTCTCAATATTTCTACTGCAGGCTGCAATCCAGCACCGTGGAGGCATCCCGACCAGCTTAAGATAGGCGGTTTAAGCGGCGTTATCGGCGTAGGAAATGTAAGCTGCTCTAATGATATTATTGCATCTTCGTCACCGCACGGACCCACGCTTTGGGGCAACTGGGCACTCTGGAATTCAGGCTCATGGCCATATACAATTGCACCGGGACACTCTGATTATCCATACAGCCGTGTTGCACCGGTTGAAGTACCTGATTCAATGGGATTGCTTAAGCCCGATCTCTCGGCACCAGGAGAAAACTCAACTTCAACATATGTAAGCTCTGGCAGCGGTTACGGCACATTTGGCGGGACGTCTTCAGCTACACCGCATACTGCAGGAGCACTGGCATTGATGCTTTCTATCAATCCCGAGATGCTGCCGGCTGATCTTGACAGGGTCTTAGAGCTTACTGCAATTGAAAAGGGCGATCCGGGCAAAGATTACCGCTACGGCGCCGGAAGAATTGACGCATTGCTTGCAACCACCTCACCCGCATGCCTAACTGAAGGTGTGAATGGCGGAAGCAACTGGCTGCTGAACCAAACTACTCCTGCTAACGATACAGCACGTGAGCTGGTTGGACTAAAGATCAAGAACACAACTTCGCCGTGGATAGGCTCGATGAGGCAGCTTGTATTTGCAAGAAGCGGAACTGCAGGTACTGCTGATGTTGAGAAGTTCAGGCTGTTTTGGGATGTGAACAAGAATAACATAGTTGATGCAGGCGACAGGCTCTTGAGTGAAGCTAATTTTAATGGGGCTTCTAATCAGATAGAATTGAATGATATTAAATTCAAGGTAACAGATTCTTTGAGGCATATCATACTCTGCGCAAAGACAAGACCCGGCGCAACAGGCACAAACACAGTTGTGCTTGGAATGCCGAACAATAATTACTTCAAGAGCTATTATACCACACTGGCGCAGGCAACAAATTTCCCGTACGGAACAACATTGACCGGCAACGGGAATAATACCGAGACACCTGTAATATTTTCATTGCAGCAGAACTACCCCAATCCGTTCAATCCTTCAACTGTTATCAACTATTCGCTTGCGAAGAAATCACTGGTAACTGTAAAGGTATTTGATGCACTTGGCAGAGAAGTAGCTGTACTGCTGAACAATACAAGGGATGCAGGCGTGTATAATATCGAATTTGATGCCAACTTCTACCGCGGATTAAGCAGCGGGATATACTTCTACAAGCTGGAGGCATTCTCAACCGAATCCGGCGGCTTGTACTTTGAAGATATAAAGAAGATGGTACTTGTTAAATAGCAATTAGGTGAGTTGGTAAGTTGGTGAGTTAGTAAGTTGGTGAGTAGTGTGAGTGATGAAGCGGTAATGTGAAAAGGCAAAAAATGAGAGAATTTTAAAGATGTCCGGTATGAAAGTGCCGGACATTTTTTTTAGCCTGTAAATCCGGTCGCCTAACCGGATTGCATGCTACACACCCCGTCACTCCTAACGGAGTGCCACCACATGTCTTCGCCAGTTCTTCGACCTCTCCAGAGGGGAATTAGAATCTTATAGAACAATTGAATCTGTAATTCACGTTAGAACAGCCCCGATGGGGTGAAATCTGTCAGCGATGGGCGAAGCCCATCGTGGCAAGCGCACCAATACACAAGCCCTGAGGGCGCGCGATCAAGCGTTACTGAATTACCATATTCACAATTGAAGCAGCGTGTTGAATATGAATTTCATGTGTGACCCCTCTGGGGTCAATATACTATGTTTAATCATTTTCTATAAACGT
>JACSRQ010000009.1 GCA_014879675.1 Ignavibacteria bacterium | reverse complement strand
TAGAACATCTTTCTCTTGCTTAAAAAATCAATATTTGTATTGTGGAAAAATTGCATTATATAATTTTCTTTCTAATTATCCGAAGTTAATTGTGGATTTGCCTTTATCTGTCATTACATCAAATACTATCCTTGTCATTACGATAGCGGTGAACAGGTTAGCGATCAAACCAATAAGCAGAGTGAGAGCAAAACCCTGGATAGGACCAGTACCAAACTGGTAAAGAATAACAGCAGTAATGATAGAGGTTACATGTCCGTCAAAAATTGCTGAAAATGCTTTTTTGTAGCCGATCTCAATAGCGGTCTTAATTGGTTTTCCGCCTGCAAGTTCTTCTCGTATTCGCTCATAGATAAGCACGTTTGAATCTACTGCCATACCGATAGAAAGAATCAAACCCGCAATACCGGGGAGAGTCAAAGTAGCATGGAAGCTGGCCATAATACCCATGATAACAACCATGTTGAATGCCAGTGCAAGATCAGCAACACTGCCTGCGAACCTGTAATATACGATCATAAAGATCGCTACAAGTATCAAAGCAATAATTGAAGAGTAAAGACCTTTCTGGATAGAATCTTCTCCCAAAGAGGGTCCAACTGTTCTTTCTTCAATAATTGCCAGTGGTGCGGGGAGTGCGCCGGCTTTCAGAACGATCTCAAGAAGTTTAGCTTCCTGGATATCTGCCATACCTTCGATCTCTGAATTTCCGCCTGTAATTTTGCTTCTTACTACAGGTGCCGAATAAACCACATTATCGAGTACTATAGCAATATTTTTGTTGATGTTTGCACCTGTTATTCTTGCCCAGTCTGCCGCGCCGTCACTATTCATTTCCATATATACAACCGGCTGGTTGCTGGTAGGATCAATGTTTGACCTGGCGTTAATAACAACTCCGCCTGTTAGTTCCGGATCTTTTTTCAGTATGTAAAACTGGAAGATCCTTTCGCCGTTATCGACAAACTCGGAACGGTTGCTGAATGCAAAACTTACATCTGTTGGGATAATATCCTGAACTTCTTTTCTTCCAAGTATCTTCTGAACATTAACTTTGTCGGTCTCTCTTACGAACCACGCAAGCGAGCCATCCTGGAATTGCTGAGGACGAACAAGATAAAACCAGGGGTTCTTCTGTTTGAACTCTTCCTCGGACATCTGCTGGTTTGTATCTACGGGGTTTCCGTTACTATCTGTAAGCCCGGTCAGATTGCTGTCATTCGGTTTAATAGAATCTTTACCCGAAAGATTCTTTTTTGAGGTATCTTTTTTATTTTTACCTGTTGTATCGGTCTTAACAATATCTTTTTTTGTTGAATCTTTTTTCTGCGATATTGAAGTAGTATCTTTTTTTATTTTTCCTGTTAAACCGGTTGTATCTTTTTTGGTTGTATCAGTCTTAACTATCTTACTAAGTGAATCGGCTTTCATGAGTGAATCAAGGTTGCCGCCAAGCAGGTAGGTGTTAATTTTTTCCATCACCTTCACGGCTATCTGCGGGTCAATAAGCAGCTTGAACTCAAGAAGTGCAGTTCCCTGAAGCAGCTTCCTAACTTCGGTGACATTACTGACTCCTGGAAGCTCAACAACAAGCCTGCTTGAACCTTTTTTCTGAATTACCGGTTCGGAAACACCGTACTGATCGATCCTGTTCCTTACAACCTGGATGGCTCTATCAATAGCATTTTCAACTTCAGTTTTCAGTGTGCTCTTGATCTGCGAATCCTCATCCCTGATCTCGCCATAATAGGCTTTCAGTGATAGACCCCTTTCGCGGAGTTTAATTTCCACGAGGTCAACGAAATCATCATCTGATTTCTTTGTCTGCTCTGAAACCTCGGATAGTACCTGCTTCAGTACATCATCCTGTTTTTTTGCGAGATCTGTAAGAAGCTTTGCAATATCAACCTCCATGATAACATACATACCGCCCTGGAGATCAAGGCCAAGCTTAATTCTGTCTTCACGGGCTTTCAGGATCTCCGTGCTGTATTTATCAAAAAATGCAGCGCTATCCTGTGCATTTGTCAGATTCTTTATATCTTTATTAAACTGGTAATCCTTGTAGGTAGGATATAAAACTGTCTCTTATACACATCTGACGCTGCCGACGACGGA
>JACSRQ010000225.1 GCA_014879675.1 Ignavibacteria bacterium | reverse complement strand
TAAGAGTTTTAAAGAATGTTTAACAGGTGCAAAAGATTACACGAACATACGATTCTGTAAATTAGAATAGATTAAAAAAACGACTCAATTTGAAATGATATCTAATCTTTTCTTTTTCCTAAATGAAAAATAATAAACAAATATTATAACTGCTGAATCAAAAACAAACAGCGAAGGATTAAGTATCTTGTTAATTTGTTTAAATTCACTGTATGATTCTGAATTAGCGATCCACCGGTTTATATCAGTTTGAAGATTATAGGTGTAATAAAAGTATAAAACGCTGCTTATAGCAAAAGTTGAAATTGCGAAGATTTTAAATCTAGATTTCTTTAAACTTTCCAGTTTATTGTAAAAGTATTTATCTAAAACTCTGCTGTTTCTAGATGTCATTATCCACAATATTAATGTACTAACAGATAGTATAACTATTTGGTTGAATGAACTGTTTATTAGAATAAATGAAACAGGATCAAAATTTAATACCATGCAAAGGCTGACGAAGACATAATATGCAGAAGTAACTGTAAAGACATACAACAGCACCCCGGCAATTCCTGTTAACATCCAATATATCTTCTTTTTCAGTATATCCTGATTATTGATCTTCGAAAACTCGGTATTCAGAGACTCTACAGTACCAATCCTTTTCTGTGCAACCCAAAAGGACTCTTCATCATTCAAACCCTGAGTTTTCAAACTATCAATTTGTTCATTCAAGTGTGATTCAAGCTCATCAATATTTTCATTTGTAATAGTCTCATAACTTCTGAGTGCATTTTTCCAGTGCAGGATACTGTTGTTCAGGTCAAACATGATTTATCCTCCCATATTCTGTTTAGAGTTGAATTAACTAGGTTCCATTGTTTTTGTTCTGCAGCAAGAGCAGTTTTTCCTTCTTTTCTTATCCTGTAATACTTTCGTTTTCTGCCTTCATCCGAAGTCTTCCAGGCAGCTTCAATAAGTTCCTGTGCTTCCAGTCTGTGCAGTATAGGATACAGCATACCATCTGTCCACTCCATACTCCCGCCGGAAAGCCTCTTGACAGTCTGGATTATTTCATATCCATAACTCTCTTTGTAAAGCAGAATTGAGAGTATTAATGGCTTTGCTGAAGCCGCAACAAGATCTTTTGATAACATTCGACTAAATAAAATTATACATTGAACTTCTATGTAAATATACATAGCAATTCTATGTATATCAAGTAAAAAAAAGGGGGGGGTTATTTTACTTTCGGCAGTTCAAGCGATGTATCGATCTTTTCCTGTTCGCGCCAGATCGCCTGGCATGGGAATTTATTCTCGTAAAGAGCGCGGCTCATCATTACAGAGTCGACCCCATATCGCTCAAGTGACTGAATATTTTTCAGGTCCTTATAACTCGAAACGCCGCCGGCCGCTGTAACTTTTAGACCCGTGCTCTCTGCTATTACTTTCAGGGCATCCAGATCGGGCCCCTCAAGCTTGCCAACACGTGATACATCCTGGTATATTATTCTTTCTACGCCGAGTGCCTTCATACCAAGTGCAAACTCCAATGCGTGAATATCGGTTATGTTGCCCCATCCATCCTTTACCAGATAGCCGTTCCTCACATCAACACTGATCACGATCTTGCTTCGTCCGAATTCTTTAACCAGGTCGGCGATCAGGTCGATATTGTCAATAGCCGAGGTACCTATTACAATTCGGTAAACGCCAAGCTCCCTGATGAGCTGGTTTACAATTTCTATTGTTCTTATTCCCCCACCAAGCTGGATAGGCACTCCGACGGTTTCAGTAATTTCTTTTATAAGCTCATAATTCTTTCTTTTACCCGATACAGCGCCGTCAAGATCAGTAATATGTATAACTTTGGCATTTTCCTTCCGGAAAAGCCGAGCCATATTTAGCGGACTTTCAGAATAGTAAACGGTCTTATCTTCAAGGCCTTCCACCATTCGGACTGACCTTCCGTTCCTGATATCTATTACAGGGATTACGAGCATTATTGTTCTTTATTGCTCACTTTGTAAATTTTGAAATATCGCGGAGATGAATCCGAGATCCCAAGGCTTGGAAACTTCTTCATCAACTCAGGTTTTAAGCTGAATTTTTCAAACTCCATAGGCTTAAAAATATCTGTTGAATCCCTATCAATAACATAGTCAGCTTTGATAAAGTTCAGCAGCCTGTGCGTTACCAGTCTGTCTTCGAGTGGGGTTGACATTATTCTTCTGTTCAGCTCTAGATCTCTGTTTATCAAGGCAGCAGCGTCTATAATATACCTGTGTGAATAGTAGCCGATTGCACCCACATCATTAACCAGTATTTGTGAGTTTTCTGGGGTGTTTTCATTCAGCCACTTACCTTCCGGAATTAGGCATTGGTTCATACCTTCGGTGAAATCATCAGTACTTGGTTTCACAAATTTATAAAATATAAACTGCGAATAAAATACAGAAGCAATCATCACAAATGTAAGTATCAAATTTCTCTTTTTGGGGGTGATTGATACCGAAGTCAACCCAATAATAACCAGGAATGGAGAAATGATAAGCAGATACCTTGAAATAATATCAGCATCGGTAATTATATACAACAGGGCAAGGGATAGTATCCAAAAGAGAAATGGCTTTAAACCAAAAAAATCCCTTTTGATTATAATAAAAGCTATTGTTAACATTGATAGAAGAATTTCAACTAATCCCGCTCCGGCAAGTGTTTTAGTGATCTCTTTGACCTGTTCTATGAATATGACAGGACTCAAAGTCAATGTGGATTTCCCCAAAGCAGTGTTTGGCACAAATGTATCAAAGCTTTTTTCTGCAAATATGAGAAATGCCAATACAGGGATGGCTGTGAACAGTATAAACTTCCCTAACACAAAAGCATTGAACTCTTCCGATTTGATACTTTTGTAAACCACTACTACAAATATAACAATAGAGAGGATAAAGCCTTCGGGCCTTGTTAGGTAAAATAAGCCCAGCATAAAGAACATCAATGAATACCTGCCCCGGAAATATAACAAAAAAATGTACACAACCAGCAAAACTGCAAAGCTTGTTTCCATTCCCGTAAATGACCACCTAACGAACCAAGCATTAAGTGTAAAAACAGCAGCGCTTGCAGCAGCAACAATCTCATCTTTAAAGAAAATACAGGCGAGACGATAAAACAAAAATATTGATGTAAGAGCACATGCCAGGTCGGCGAACTTAGCAAACCAGAAAGCACTTATCCCAAGCAGGTTGGGCAAAGTTAATATAATTACCCATAGCGGACTGGTCACCCCATAGCTTTGTTCACCTGGGTTAAATGAAAATCCATTACCAGAAGCAATGTTTTTGGCATATTGCAGGTAGATATATGTATCATCAGGGCTGTATAGAGTCTTCTGGGCCAGACAAATCAAAAATATCAATACGGGTAAGGCGATAACTATATATTTAGCTGCTTTCACGTGCCAAACATAATTAAAATAAATACAAATAAAACGGAATAAATCATTTATCGAGATATTTGCCTGTTTGAACAACTCTGGCCGGCAATAAAACCGAATAACTCTTCAAATTTTCAATCAATGTGTACTCTTGATCAGGATTCACAGCATAAAAAGATATCCTGTCATCACTGGCAATAATGTTATTGTTAATTTTCCATTCGCCCGCCTTCCTCCACCCCGGCGGCAAAACTGAAGAACCATCTTCCAAAAACCAGGAATCATAAACTATAGCGATTTCTGCCTTATTGTATGCTGTCAGATAATAAATTTCCTTTTCACCGAAAATCCCGCTTCTGCGCATCTTCGAAGCATCCAGACTACCCAATCCCCACAGATCCACACAATGAATATCACTGAAATAGTTCACAGCCCCTATATCATTCAGGGCAACATTGCTGCCATTATAGAACATTCTTACAAACCTCGCCATTTGAACCTGTTGTTCAAAAATATTCGATGATGCCTGTGGAATGGTCTCAATCAATTTAATCGAGCCGTATGACAAATAAAGCAGCGGTAAAAGAAATATAACGGTTATTGCTATATGAATGAGCAATCTTCTTTGGAAGTTCAAATATATATATTTATAGTACAAGAGAGATATAACCAAGATACCCAAGGCAATTAAGAATGATTGATACCTGTAAGTCCAGCCCGATCTTGAATAAAGCGAGTAGAGTACAATGTTGGACATAAGCAAAATTATCAATGTAATATCTTCGTTACCTAGCAGTTTTTTAAATCTGTGCCTGAAATAAATGACACAAAACAACATGGCAATAAAAGCAATAATAGATATAAACTGAAATCCCTGCGGTACAAATGCATCATAAAGGAAACTCACAAATCTTAGAAAATCAGGGATACTAGCCAAATCAGGGAGGCCAGCTTTTAAAAGCATTGAATTTGGGAAAAAGGACCAGCCTTTTTCAATCGAAATTAATCCAAAAATTATGATTGGGATAATAGAAGAAAGCAATAAAATTGTTCCTCTAAAATATTTTCCGCTAACAAGAAATAAGAGGAAAGTAACGAAGATCAGGAACAGGCTTTCATATCTCGTAAGTGGCAGCAAAACAGAAAGCACGACTAAGAGGACAAAATCGTTTCTTTTGAGCGTAACCGACAATTCTTCTGAAACAAAAAATATGTACAAAATAGAAAGCCATATATGCAAAACATGTTCCAAACCCGTAAACATTAAGGGCGGAAGCGGAGAAACGAATATAACCAGGATAAGAATTAATGATATTGCCGGATTTTTCAAGCCTCTTTTTATTAAGGTCCGGTATGAACTTACCAGCACCAATAATGCAAAGGTCAGATTTAAAACTATAGGTACATATTGATTAGGGCCAATGAAAAAATAGAAGCCGCTTAATAGCATAGTCCAAATAACAGAAGATGATGACGATGTAAACTCGAATGGGGTTATACCCCATACTCCATGCGCCGCAAAGTTCTTTGCCATCGCCATATGAATATAGGCATCATCCAGAGTGTAAACAAAGTTGTAATTATTCTCAAAAGTGATTTTTACATAAATATACCCCGAAATAATCAACAAGAATATGATACAAATCAGAATAGGATTGAAAAACCAGATAAAATTTTTCATAAAGAGTATCTTTTGTGAACTATAAAAGGGCAATCTTGAAGATCACCCTTTAAATGATCTTATTTCCTCACAACGGCAACTTTTCCTGTACAAACCTGGCTGGCATCTTTATTAAATCCAGCAATGATATAAATTCCGCTTGAAACAAGGTTGCCACTTAAGTCACGTCCATCCCATTCTGCTATTCTCCCGCCGGGCGACTCAAACTCGGCAATAAGCGTACCGCTTAATGTCATGATCTTTACAGTAGATTCTGCAACAAGTCCGTCAATTTTTAGCTTTGTATCACTTGGTATTACAAATGGATTTGGACCCGGTTTTATTTTGTCACAAGTTTCGAGTGACTGTGCCGCAATGGTGTTGAGCGATACCAGCCCCTTTTCTGTTCCGAAATAAACAACACCGGTTGATTGTGAGACCGCTATACTCAGGATCTTATTAGTGGGAAGCGGGGAGTTTAATGTGTTATATCTTCCAAGCAAAGTAGAACCATCCGTAGAAACATACAGCAACCCGTTTGATAAAGTCCCGATCCATTTATTATTGAGCGGATCAACGCAAATGAACTGAACATTCTCTGTGAGCGGAGTAGATATTCCGTTTTCTATAATACGCATCTTCTCAGTCTGAGGAATTGTACCTGGATTATTTATTACTTGCTGAGGGTTCCTGATAATGGATATCCCGTTATCTGTTGCTATCCATATTTCACCTGATTTATCTGTAACTGCATGATACACTGTGGTCATATCTGCCCCAAGTGAAGTAGCGGGGATGATGGTTCCATTGGGACTTGTTCCTTCATTAAAATATGCTATGCCTCTTGGCTGACCCGGAAGATCAGAAGGGAATGTCAGCCATTTTGTATTGTAGTTATCGATAGCCATGTATATCATTGTGGTTGCCGAAGGATTTGAAGGTGTCTGGAATGCCTGGCACTGCGAACTTGCACTGAACCTTACAATTGGCAAACCGTTGTTAGCAGCCCTGTTTATCAGCCAGAAATTGCCACCGTTATCTTCACCCATTGCTTCAACCAGAGTGAAATTACCCTCAAGCGGCTTAAGGCACGAATTGTTGTTATCATATGAGACAACGCTATCACCATTTATTTCCAGCAGTCCTGGGCCATAACCGCCGGCCCACACTTTTCCTGAATATTTAGATGCATATATATGCCTATAATCATTGCCGTACATCCACGGCTGCTCTGTAGTGTTGAAATTCCTCCAGTTTGTAAAATTGTACCTATAAACACCGGCATTCAAACCGCCCGATACACCGAAAATACTTCCGCTTATGTCAACTGCTACATCCTGAAAAACGTTTGATGCTGGTCCATTTGGATATATAAACTGGGCAGAACTATTCCTGTAGATCTCAACTCCGCTGGTTACTGTCCCAATAAGCAGATCCCCCGCTGCATTTACTTCAAGAGAGTTGACTTCGGTTCCGCTCTGCACCAATTCAGCATTGGCAAGATTCTGGCGGTTAACCTTAAATATTCTATAATTGCCGCGATAACCGTCGTAATTGGAATAAGTTGAAAAATAAAACACATCCCCCGATACTGCCATTCTGTAAACGGGATCTTCAACCGGCACACCGTTATATTGCGGGGCGAATGTATTCAACGCGCCATTTTGATAATAAACCATTCCGCTATCTATACCGATAAATACTTTTGAATCAAATGAAGCCAGGCAGTTTGAAAGGTTATCTTTCATCGGGGAGCTTCCTGCCACAAAAACCGACCAGTTTGATTGTATTGGCAGGTTAGTGTTAATATTGGCATACGCAACACCGTTTTTTGTAGCAGCCCATACTGTATCATTCACAACCAACACATCATAAACCGCATTTGGCACTGCCAGGTTGCCAAACCTTGTATAAGGCTGGTCAACAAACTGGAACTGGGAAATATTGAACTTCACCATACAAAACTCAGTTCCGAAGAACATGAAATTACCATACTGGTAGAATGAGTTAATTCTTTTGAAAGGCTCACTAGAGGTATAAATATCCGATATCTGCTTCCATGAATTATCTGCAGTGTTCAGTACACTAATTGAGCCGTCAAAAGCGCCTGCCCAAACAAGTCCATCATTGCCGGAAATCACTGCAGTTAGCTCGTTTGATCTCAGCCCGTCAAGGCTGATATACTTTTTCAGGTTTGCGGGATTACCGGAATCAAAATTGAATAGCCCGCCTGAAGATGCCGCCCAAACGGAATTGCCGCTAAGAGATACACCTTTTACTTCCCTGAAGGATGTATATATGTTCCAGCCGTTATAGTTAGATTGAGAATATATAATACCGGCGGCAAACAGCAAACAAACGCAGCAGAATATTTTATTAAGCATTCTTAGTTTAATTTTAAATTTCAAAAAGCGTAGAGGTTTGTTTTATATAGTATTTTAGAGTTTTTTTGTTTTATTGAAGTTATTGTTTAAGATCCGGTTCAAAGCAAATCGTCAATAGCCTGTTGCAGCTCCTGCTTGGTATGTTCATCACCCTGCGAAGCGGCAACATACACACCCTTTTCATAAACCTTCCTTGCTTCATTTTCTTCTCCAAGCAGCTCATACACTTTTCCCAGCTGATAAAATGTTGCCACATAATTGGGATCCAGCACACGCAGCTCTTCAAAGATATCCCTGGCATTTTCATTTTCGCCCGCTGACATGTATTCCAGCCCGAGGGCATACCTTGCAAAAGTATCCTGCGGGTCGCTCTGCAGCATCTTTTTCAGGTTATCTATTCTTGATATTTCTTCTGCCAAAGTACTTTATTTAACGAATTTAAGCAACTTAAATCAAAATTCATATTAATAAAAGTGATAAAATTTGCATCTTAATGGCAATTATGCACTTATATTGGTATCTTTTCAAGGTCGCCGGCAATATCAATATCATTTTGGGTTATTCCTCCTGCCGAGTGCGTTGAAAACGAAACCTCTACTTCTTTGAATCTCATGGTAATATAGTCGGGGTGATGGTTTCGCTTCTGGCAATAAGCACCTGCAGCTGTCACAAATCCCATTGTCGCCGGATAGCTTTGCGTTTTGTATGTCTTAATTATAGAACCATTTTTAAACTCCCAGCCCGGCAAAGCACCTAATGCAGAACTGATCTGTTCTTCAGTTAATTTTTCCATTTTCACTTTACTTTTTTAGATAGCAAAAGCGGGCATTTGCCCGCTTTTAACACTTCGTGCTTAAAACTGATTATTTTACCAGAATCATTCGTTTTGTATCTTTGAATGATCCTGCACTGATGGTATAGAAATATATTCCGCTCGAAAGCTTAGAACCGTCAAATGTAATATTGTATTTTCCGGCATCTTTAACTTCGTTTACAAGCGCTGCAACTTCCCTGCCGAGCACATCGAAAATTTTCAGGGTAACAAGCCCGCTTTGGGGCAGCTGGTAATTTATCACTGTGACAGGATTAAACGGATTCGGATAATTCTGACCCAGCTCAAAGCTGTATGGATTCTCATTTCCATCCCTGGAAACTTCGTCACCGCTAACAGGAATAAGCGGCAAATCAATATAAGATTTACTGCTTAAATATAAATAGTTGTAGCCATTGTTCAATACCGGCAGCACGAACGGATTCGTTCCAAGGAACCACTGATCATCAGGCGCAGTATCAAGATTTGTTATGGTTATCTTAATTTTACTTCCCGCTTTGAATATATGAGCATGTGCCTGGCCCTCAAATCCTTTGTTCCTTCTCGAGTTTGCTGTGTAGCTTCTATCTGTATAGTTAATCCTGTTAATCAGCTTCTGGGTACCATCGGCTTTCACTTCGTAAACCTGGTAATTGTATTGAGCGAATGTAGATGCCGTTGAAAGGTAATCGAGGCTCACTTTAGGTATCCCAATCCATTTTTTATCGGCTGTCAAAGCGGCAGTGGTGAATGATACTGAATTCTTTTTGAATTTTGATGTAAATGTCGTACCTGTGAATTCTTCGTTCACGGCTTCCTGCATAGTAAGGCCGCCTGTTACCTGGTTGCGCACCGATACTCTTGTTGTAGTTGAATTGTTTGGTGTGGTTGTAAGCCGGCTGTTTGTGTTGAAGTACAGCCTGTACGGCGTTGTGATCGTTTGCAGATCAACCTTTGCGCTATCATGGACAAAGCTCCAGTACAAACCATTAACAGGCTGAGTTGTATATGCAAAGTCATACCTGTTAGGCACCTTAGTACCGGGTGTTCCGAACAGCCATGTGAAGAACCAGTCATTAAAGAACTGCATATGCCAGGTATCTTCAGTTGGCGAGTTATCTCCGCCGTGGCCCTGCACCGCTCCGAGGTATAGTCTGAAGTTTGAGCCTGTATTCATTACCGAAGCCTTCATAATGCCTGAGGCATTGAAGAACTTATCCTGCCATGAGCCTTCCATTATCAAGGGTACGCGGTTATTTGGTACTGCGTTGATGAAATCTCTTCCCTGCGGAAGCCAGTATGCAAGGCTATCCCAATACTGCTTTGCGCTTGAATATACCCAGTTGCTCATTCTATCAACTTGCGGTGTGTATCTTGCAGTATCCGAAGTGTATTCAACTGTCCACAGGAATGTCATCTTTATGCAGCCGTTCTCTATCCAGCTTGATGCAAAGTTTGGCGGCGCCAGTGCTGAAATTATTGTTTTAACGTTCAGTCCCATTGTGCATGCCATGTATGGAACAAGCCCGCCCTGCGAACCGCCCATTACAAGTATATTTCCGGGATTGATACCGTTCAGCGTATCTCTTTTTATGAAGTTTACGAACTCTATCATATCCTGCGCTTCGATATTGGATATCAGGTTTGAAAGTCCGGTTGAGTTTCCCTGCCCGCGCATGCTGAATGTGGTAGTATAGTATCCGTATTCTGCCTGTGCTTTTGCGAATCCCGCCAGTGTTTCCTTGTTATCGCCGTAGCCATGTACAAAGATCACAGTTGGCCAACCGCCGGCTGGCGGTGTACCCTGCGGTATAAATTTCAAAGCATCGAGAATTACGCCATCTCTTAATGTCACAGTAAAATCTGTTCTTGTGACAGCAACGTTCGGCTCGTCGGTATATTTTGGTAAAAGCTTCAGGTAGCCGTAATCATCCCTTGCCCTCTTATGCTGAGCTTCTGCTGATTGCACTATATATAGTAATGCAAAAGCAGCCAAAAGCACTATTCTAGCTGATCTCATTTGTATTCCCTCAATGTATTAGATATTATATAAAATAACAAATAAAGGTGATTTGTTCCACTCCATTTACATTAAATTCAAGAATTATTAACAATTTATAGGGTTTTGTGGTTGATTTCACAATAAAACAAAAGCCCCGGCTATTAAACGGGGCTTTTGGGAGCAACAAGGCCGGATCAATGGCCCGATGCATTTTTAGCTGATGAATGCTA
This sequence comes from Ignavibacteria bacterium, assembly GCA_014879675.1. Lineage (GTDB taxonomy): Bacteria > Bacteroidota > Ignavibacteria > Tepidaquicellales > OLB5 > OLB5. Next base: position 1,986 of record JACSRQ010000225.1, on the reverse strand, counting down.
ATCGTATGTTGCTAATCATGCTCTAAATTGCTGCTTCTACTTAAACATATGCCTATTTCTCAATATTCCTGCAGTTATGCTTTCCGCATCTGCTTGTTACTGTAGAACAGGTAACCCATAATGAAGAACGGCAGGAACAGAAATATGATTGTGACCGGCAATATTAACAGTGACATTTTCTTAATTCTCCTTTACTTATCAATTTTATCTTTTAAACTACAGGGACCTTTTTTCGATCCCTGCAATACATATTCTTTTTGAAGCAGTTTTAAAAAACGCTTTATTTTACAAGCGTCATTTTCTTTATATCTGTGAAGCTGCCTGCAGTTAACCTGTAGAAATAAATTCCGCTGGCAAGACCCGAAGCGTCGAAAGTTACGTTGTATGAACCGGGGTTTTGTATTCCGCTAACCAGTGTTTTTACTTCTTTTCCAAGCAGGTCATATACTTTAAGCTGTACGTTCTGAGCGCCAGGTAAGTTGTAGCTTATTACTGTGCTCGGGTTGAACGGATTCGGGTAATTCTGTGAAAGCTCGAACCTGCCTGCAGTTTCAGTTGGGTTCTCTTCAGCGAAGAGATCGCCTCTCATGCCCGTTAATGTGTTTATCGGGAACTCGATATAAGCATTGTTGCTGAGATGTACAGTGTGGTTACCTGTTTTCATTACCGGAAGTACAAACGGGTTTGTTCCGAAGAACTCAGCATCTGTGTGAGCTTTATCAAGATTTGTAATTACAACCTGGATCTTGCTGCCGGCCTGGAATATGTGTGAATGTGCATGGCCGCGGAAAGTTACCTGTTTCCTCTGGTTCTTGGTATAATTCCTGTCTGTGAAGTTAGCGCGGTTGATGAAACGTTTTGTTCCGTTCGGCAGTACTTCATATATCTGGTAATTGAACTGGCAGAATGTTGAAGCTGCTGATTTGTAATCTAGCCTGATGACCGGGGCTCCTAACCATTCAACTGCGCTTGTAAGCGCCGATGAAGTGAATACTGTTGAATCCTTTTTGAACTTTGTAGTAAAATTCGTTCCTGTGAATTCATCATTCACAGCCTGCTGCAATGTATAGCCGTTTGAAATAGTATTTTTAATTGTTACTGTATTGCTTCCGCTCTGAACAGTATTTTTTAATACTCCATTCTTATTCAGATAAAGTCTGAGTGGTGTCGTCCTGTTCCTGAGCAAGGTCCTTGAGCTGTCATGCTCGAACGAGAAGTACTGATTATTCACAACAGGAAACTTGGTGGAAGCGAACTGGTATTTAGCCTGGTCATGAATAGGTGTCTGCATTCCCCATAAATACTCGAAGAAGAAGTTATTGAACCATTCCATGTGCCATACGTCTTCTGTTAAAGATATATCGCTTCCGTGGCCGCGAACCGCGCCGAGGTATGATGTCATGGGTGCAGTTACCTTATCAATATTGAGCATCCATCCGTCTGCGTTGAAGAATTTGTCCTGCCATGCTGCTTCGATGAGAACCGGGGTTGTAATATTCGGAAGAAGATTGATAAAATCTCTGTTAATAGGCAGGTACCTGTATAAACTATCCCAGTATGGTTTTGTATCGGCATACACCCAGTTGCTCATTCTATCAACCTGTGAGTTATACCTTGCAGTATCGGAGGTATATTCAATTGTCCAGAGGAAGGTCATTTTAATTGAACCGTTCTCTATCCAGCTTGATGCGAAATCAGGCGGTGCAACTGAATTTATAATTGCTGCAACCTGCATGCCTCTAGCAGCTGCAATCATCGGTACTGCTCCGCCCTGTGAGCCTCCCATGATGAGGATCTTCGATGGCGCTGAACCGTTTACTGAATCTGCTTTTACCCAGTTCACAATTTCGATCAGATCGTCTGCTTCGAGTGTGCTGATGAGGTTCGATTGCCCGCCGGAAAGTCCTTGCCCGCGTACACTGAATGTCATAGTATAGTAGCCGTATTCAGCCTGTGCGCGGCAGAAATCTGCCAGAGTTTCTTTGT
>JACSRQ010000196.1 GCA_014879675.1 Ignavibacteria bacterium | reverse complement strand
ACCAGTTTGTATTTACTTCAAAAAAGCAAAAACAATGAACATTAGACACAAAGTCTCTAGGACTCAAAGAAAACAAAACTGAAAACAATAAACACAAAACTTTCAAAAGGCGATAGTCGAGGGCTCGAAGAAAACAAAACCGAAAACAATAGACACGAAGTCTCTAAGTCTCAAAGAAAAGCAATAGATGATAACCATATAGACATTTCGTGACATTCGTGGAATTAGTGTCCGGGCTTTTGACAATAAGCTATGTTTAGAGTCAAAATATAGCTTGACAAAACAAACTTTTACAGCTATTTTGGAAACTTATAGAACGATTTTAGTTTCCAATGACTATTAAGAACATATTCAATACTGAACCGCAGATTTACCCGGACGACCGGATGAAGATACTATTATACGCGCAGGAAAAATTTTTCCGGGGCGGATTCCATAAAACAAGTATGGATGAGATTGCCCGCGAGCTGCAAATAAGCAAAGGTACCCTTTACAAGTACTTTCCATCTAAACTTGATATAGTAAGTGACGCCGTTAAGATGCTGATAACAGGTGTTAAGGGACAGGTAGAAGGCCTCATATCCGCAGAAGGTAATGCTGTTGAAAAATTCATGCAGGTAATAAAACTGTTGACAGCTACTATAACAAAGTTCTCTGATAAATGGCTGAGCGACCTCAGGCATCACGCGCCGCATATATGGATGAAAGTTGATGAAACAAGGAAAGTACTGCTATACGAAAACATTTCGAAGATAATTCAACAGGGGCAAAAAGAGGATCTTATAAAGAAATATCCCCCTGAGCTTATAATAACAATGTTCATCGGCGCGATAAGGAATGTTGTTAACCCGGATTTTCTCATATCAACCCGTCTCAGTTATGATGAAGCAGTGCGTCATACCTTTTCAATTCTGCTGGGCGGAACGCTGACCAAAAAAGGACTGGAAATATTAAACAAAATAGAAAAACGATCATGAAATTCCTTTTGATCTCAACAAGGGTTTTGCTTGCTTTGATGCTTGTGACCGTAATCTCAGGATGCGGCAAGAATGGAGAAAGCAATTCAATATCTGCTTCAGGTACTATTGAATCAGTAAATGTAACCATTAGCAGTAAAACAAGCGGCACCATTAACAAGATAAATTTCAAAGAAGGCGACCGCGTAAAAAAAGGCGATCTGCTGGTTGAAATAAGCCATGACCTGCTTGATATCCAGCTCAGGCAATCCGAAGCAGGCGTTGACCTGGCAAATGCCCAGTTAAAGCTGCTCAGAAGCGGCGCGCGCAAGGAAGATATCCGGCAATCCGAGGACCTGATGAAACAGGCTAAGATAAATCTGGATCTTGCCAAGCTTGACAGGGACCGTGCAGATGAGCTGTACAAGCAGGATGCAACTACCCGCAAACTTTATGATGATGCAAAAGGCAGGTATGACCTGGCACTCACACAATACAACTCCACAAAGGAAAACCTTTCAAAGGTAAAAACTATCATCCGCCCTGAGGAAATTGAACAGGCGCAGGCAAACCTGAAAAAAGCAATATCAATGGTTGACCTGCTGAAGCAGAATATTGAAGATTGCAGGATATTTGCTCCATCAGATGGCTTTGTATCGAAAAAATTCATTGAAGAAGGCGAAAATGCTGTTATGGGCGGCTCATTGCTAAGACTAAGCAATCTTGAAACAGTGAACCTTGTCATTTATATACCCGAAACTGAACTGGCAAAAGTTAAGTTGGGTCAAAACGCAGAAATAAAAATTGATGCTTTCAAAGATAAGATATATACTGGTAAGATAACTTTCATTTCGCCTGAAGCGGAATTCACCCCAAAGAATATCCAGACTCCGGATGAACGCACTAAGCTGGTTTTTGCGGTAAAGATAGAAATACCGAATCCGCAATTTGAGCTTAAGCCTGGCTTACCGGCAGATGCGACGATTGTTTATCAATAAGGCTAAAGATAAAAAAGTGAAAAGTGAAAAAGCAAAAAAGTGAAAAGGCAAAAAGCAAAAAGCTGAAGTCAAAGCATCATTAAAGAAAAAACATAATCGAACAGGCTATTGAAATAAAGGGTTTGATCAAAACATTTGATTCCCTCCGGGCGGTGGATCATATTTCCTTCAGTGTAAAAAGGAAGGAAGTGTTCGGTATTGTTGGTCCGGATGGCGCCGGCAAGACTACGCTTATCCGCATGTTATGCGGATTGGTACAGCCTGATATGGGCACGGCTTCGATCCTTGGGCTGGACCTGCTGAAACAGGGCGGCCTCATCAAAAATGAGATCGGCTACCTTTCGCAGAAGTTCAGCTTGTACTCTGACCTTACAGTTGATGAGAATATTGAGTTCTTTGCAGAACTGCACGGCGTTAAGAAGTATAAAGAGAGGCGCAATGAACTGCTCGAGTTTACCCGTTTAACGAAGTTCCGCAAGTTCCTTGCGGGAAAGCTATCCGGCGGTATGAAACAAAAGCTTGCACTTGCCTGTACACTTATCCACAAGCCTAAAATAATTTTTCTTGATGAACCTACAACCGGCGTTGACCCGGTTTCGCGGCGTGATTTCTGGAAAATACTTTCCGAGCTGCATAATGACGGTGTAACGATAGTTATTTCGACTCCTTACATGGATGAGGCCGAAAGATTCAACACTATAGCCATGATGAACCAGGGGAAGCTCCTGATGTGTGAATCACCCGCAGCTATCAAAGCTTCAATGAAAGAATCCATACTCGAAGTTGTAACTACAGATCTAAGGAACACATACAGACTTATAAGCGAAAATACAAAGTATGAATCACAGCTTTTTGGCGATAGAATTGATGTAGCAGTTGAGGATCCCGAATCAGGCCTCGCAACTATAAAATTACTGCTGCAGCAAAATAACATTGTTCTGAAAGATCAGCGCATCAAAAATGTTTCGCTTGAAAATGTTTTTATACATGTACTTAAATCTGCCGATACCGCATCAACACATGCTAAAGATGATGAGGTAAATAAATGAACTCTATAGAAGTCAAAGATCTGACAAAGAAGTTCGGTAACTTCACATCAGTGGATAATATTTCATTTGATGTGAAACAGGGAGAGGTCTTTGGATTTTTGGGAGCGAACGGCGCGGGGAAATCAACCACCATCAAAATGCTTTGCGGCATACTGGAGCCATCCGGCGGTGATGCAATGGTGGGCGGATTCAGCATCAAAAAAGACCCCGATAATGTAAAACGCAACATCGGATATATGTCACAAAAATTCTCATTGTATAGCGATCTTACCATTGAAGAGAATATAAACTTTTTTGCCAGCATTTACGGGCTCGAGGGCGAAAAGCTGAAAGAACGCAAAGAGTGGGTGCTGAAAACCGCAGGACTTGAAGACCGCAAAGATTCACTTACCGGGACGCTTTCAACCGGATTCAAGCAGCGGCTTGCACTGGGCACGGCAGTTATCCACGAGCCAAAGATCGTTTTTCTTGATGAACCTACCGGCGGCGTGGATCCGATTTCCCGGAAAAATTTCTGGGACCTTATCAACGAGCTTTCGACACAGGGTATTACTGTATTTGTAACTACACATTACCTTGATGAAGCGGAATTCTGCAACAGGATAATGATGATAGATGCGGGGAAGATTATTGCAGGCGGGAGTCCGGGTGAGTTGAAGACGAATTACCTTACCAATCCGATCTTTGAGACCGAGTGCAGTAAGCCTGATCAGGCTATAAACCTGCTGGATGACGTAAGCTGGATAAAAAGCACGGCATTTTTTGGTGAATATATTCACATTACGCTGAATAACACTGAGATCAATAATTCCGAACAGCGCAATGCTGAGATCAGGGATATATTGGAAAAAGGCGGATTGAAGGTCAGCAGGATAGAACGCATTCCGCCTTCGCTCGAAGATGTGTTTGTGAACCTGCTGGAAAAGGATAAGCAGAGTTAGCAATTGTTTAGTAAATAGATTCCCGTTTTAGCGGGAATAAAAAAAGTACAAATGCATTCATCAAAAAGCAAAATCATTTGCCTTTTTTGGGAGTGCGCTGACTGCGTCAGTGCTTCATTGCTTCATAAATAGAGATTCCCGCCTTCGCGGGAATAGAAAGAAAGAGATTCCCGCCTTCGCGGGAATGGGAAAATATGATATTCAGAATATACGCAATGGTGAAGAAGGAGTTCAGGCAGATAATGCGTGACGCACGCACTCTCTACCTCATATTCATTTTCCCTGTATTTCTGCTGATATTGTTTGGATATGCGCTTTCGCTTGATGTAAAAAATGTTACCATTGCAGTTAAGAATAATGATAATTCAGAAGAGTCGCGTGATTTCGTAGAAATGCTGCAAAGCTCCAGTTATTTTAAAGTAGTCGGTTACATTCACACCCATGCCGAAGTCAATAAATATCTCGATGAAAAGTTAGCGCAATGCGTTGTGGTTTTCCCACCCGGTTTTGCAGCGGATATGCAGTCGGGCAAGAATGTGCAACTGCAATTCCTGGTTGATGGTGTGGATGGCAATACTGCAACGGTCATTATTAACTATGTAACATCTGCTACGAGGTTTTACAATAACAAAATAACTCAGGAATTCCTCGCGCGAAACGGGATGAAGGGCTTTGTACCAATTGATCCCCAGCCGCTATTCTGGTATAACCCCGACCTCAACACAACGAAATTCCTTATACCGGGCTTGCTGTGTATGATACTAATAACAACCGCGGTTATTTTGACATGCCTCTCTATAGTAAGGGAAAAAGAGCTGGGTTCTATGGAGCAGCTTCGGGTCTCCCCTCTCGGATCATTTGAAATGATAATCGGGAAAACGATCCCTTACACAGTAGTAGCACTGTTTGTGGCCGCGTTTACGCTGTTGATCAGCAACATCGCATTTGGCATGGAAGTAAGAGGAAGTTACATCTGGCTTTTTGTTACAACTGTGATATTCCTGATAGCCACACTAAGCCTGGGGATATTTATTTCGACTATCTCAGACTCACAGCAAGTGGCATTCCAGATCGCTTCAGTAGCAACAATGCTGCCGACATTTATATTATCCGGATTTATTTTCCCCATAGAAAGTATGCCATGGCCTGTACAGATATTAACAAACATTACGCCGGCCAAGTTTTTTATTATCATACTGCGTTCAATAATGCTTAAGGGTGCAGGTATCGAAGCCTTTTGGAAACAGATAGTCAGCCTTTTGATATTCGCTGCATTTTTCCTTGGTATTTCAACTCTGAGGATGAGGAAAGCAAAATGAACTTTAAGATTTCGGATTGCGGATTAATAGTCTCAAAATAAATGCATGTTTAGAGTCATAGTGTAAATGAAACTTGTTGATTGATAATTGTTAATTGATAATTGAAACAATTTGAACCTGATATTAAATTTCATAAAGAAGGAGTTCCTGCAGTTCAAGCGTGATAAGCGTATGTTCGGTGTAATTTTGCTTGCCCCGGTGCTGCAGCTTATCTTTTTGGGGTATGCTGCCACTCTTGATGTGAAGAATGTTAAAACTGTGGTATGGGATCAGGACAAAAGTGTAACGAGCCGGCAATTCCTTGAGAAGTATGGGAAGTCTGGTTATTTCACAATGGCATATTATGTTTCAAGTTATGATGAAATCATAGAGCTCATTGATAACGGCGAAGTTGTTATGGCTATCATAATACCGCCGGATTTTGAAAAGGATATATTGAGCGGAAAAACTTCGAAGCTGCAGACGATCTTCGACGGCTCAGACGGTAACAAGGCGCTTATAGCTGCAGGATATTCACAAGGGATCACTATAAGCTTCGGTGCGAATATTATAAATGAATTCCTTGAGCGCTCCGGAAAAAAGAATTTGCCTGTAACACGCTTGCCTGTTATTGAAGCCGAAACGAGAGCATGGTATAATCCGGATCTGGTTACACGAAATTACATGCTGCCCGGAATTGTGGGAATGCTGATAATGGTGGTAACGATAAATCTAACCTCGCTAGCGATTGTAAAAGAAAAAGAAATAGGCACTTTTGAGCAGCTTATTGTTACTCCATTAAAATCATACCAGATCATAATTGGCAAGCTCGTACCGTTTTCAATTCTTGGATTCGTATCAATTACCATTGTTATGACAGTAATGCGTTTCTGGTTCGGCATTGAAGTTAAGGGCAGTGTTCCCCTGCTGTATTTTGCTGCTTTCCTGTTCATGCTTTCTACATTGGGACTTGGACTTTTCGTATCAACAATTTCACGCACACAGCAGCAGGCAACTATGACATCATTTTTTGCGGTCATGATGCCAATGATTTATTTAAGCGGATTCTCCTTCCCTATCGATAACATGCCGATGTGGGTGCAGTACATAACTTACCTGATACCACTCAGGTATTTCATTACCATTGTCCGTGGAATCATTTTGAAGGGAGTTGGACTGAATGAGCTTTACGGGCAATTTCTCGCGCTATTTGTGTTTGGAATCGTTATATTGGCATTGAGTTCACTTAGATTCCGAAAGAAGCTTGAGTAGGAAACAGTTCCAGGATACAGGTTGCAGGATACAGGTTGCAGGACACAGGTTGCAGGATACAGGTTGCAGGATACAGGTTGCAGGATACAGGGTGCAGGTTGCAGGTTATATCCGGAGTTGGTTAAGATTGTGATAATGGAGTATTAATTTTTCGTTTTTTGAAACAAAACCTGAAATTATTCAGGCAAAATTATACATTTTTATCCCTTAGATACTTGCAATTACACACAAATAGTTATATATTTGAGTAATTCCAATGAAAAAGCCACTTAAAATAACAAGCATCGCTTGTCTGCTGATTGTACTTTTAGCGGGCTTAGTTTACGCTGCGTCTGAATTGCAGTATTTCACTGCAAAAAATGAATCAGATTCAATTCTTTTGGAATGGAAAACCGGCAGCGAGGAAAATCTCGCAAGGTTTGAAGTTGAAAGAAGTGCATCTGAGCCAAATAATTTTGTCAGCGTCGGCAGTGTAACAGCTATTGGCAGCAATTCCTATTATTATTTCAGGGATGAAGCAGCCAACTTGCAGACACCGAGGGCACCGATCTATTATTACAGGCTAAAACTTGTAGATAGCGGCGGAAACTACATATATTCACAGACTATAACCGTAACACATGTTATTTCCAGTGTACGCGATACCTGGGGAAGCATTAAAGCTATCTTCAGATAGCAACCGCTTTTAGCAGGTTTCTAAAGCGGAGCATATCGGTTAGAGCCCTGTAGTATAACTATCACAAAAATCCAATTATCCTTATTTGCCGTTATTTAGGTTATCACCAGATCTTTTGTTTATTGTTTCTATTTTTATCAATTAACCTAAAGGAGAGTCATGACTGACACTACATCAACCAGACCGGCAGTTGCTTCAATAACACAGGCAGATATTGAAGACGGAAAAATGATGGCAATTCTTGCCTACATTATTTTCCTGGTACCGCTTTTTGCTGCAAGGGATAAAAAGTTTGCAATGTATCATACTGAACAGGCTATTGCATTGTGGATAGCATTCATAGCGATATATATAGTAATCACGATCCTTACAATAATAGTTAACCAGATCAGCAGCACACTCGGATGCGTAATTTCAATTCTCGGTATTCTTCCGTGGCTGGCTTACATTGTGTTATGGATCATGGGCTTAATGAACGCAGTAGGCGGAAAAGTAAAAGAGCTTCCGCTTGTAGGTGCTTGGGGCGCAAAGTTTAATTTAGTAAAATAAAATAATTATTGATCAACAGGAGAACTTAAATGGCAGAATCGACAAGACAAGTAAACTTTACACAGGAAGATGTGAACAACGGGAAAACAATGGCAATTCTTGCCTACCTGATTTTCTTTATCCCGCTGTTAATGGACGATATGAAAAGAAACAACTTCGTAATGTTCCACACTGAGCAGGCTATCTTACTTCTGATAGTTAACATACTTGCAGGCATTATCGGTACAATTACATGCGGAATAGGTTTTATACTTTATATTCCCTGGATCGTATTCCTGATAATGGGCATTATGAATGCTTCAAAGGGAGAATGCAAACCGCTTCCAATGATAGGACAATACGGAGAGAAGTTCAATCTCGTGAAGTAACAAGATCATTTTTATGTTTTTAGCGGCGCATTCTTTCAACAAGGATGCGCCTTTTTTATTTTTGAAGTTGAACCAATAGTTTTCTATATATGTTATCTGCCATAAAAGCCGCCTGGATCTTTTACAGTTTGGTGATCATTGCTGTACTGTTTATACTTTATACGGTTCCGGCAGAATTTCTGACAAACAATACACCCATATGCCCAAGTATTACATTACATCAAACAGAGTGCCCCGCCTGCGGATTGACCCGGGGCTTCACGGCTATTGCAGATGGCAGATTCACCGATGCAGGTTCTTACAATAAGCATTCTTTGACCGTATTTCTGATTTTCGTGGCAAATACAACAATTTTTGTTGTTTTCGGCGTTATTAAAACTCAAACCAAGAAAAAACATTTCCTAAAATTCAAACGAAACAAATCATGGCTAAAGCAGGTTTAATTATTGGAATTATAGTAATCATAGCAATGGTCATCGGATATATACCGTGCCTTGGCTGGACATTCTGGGTTACGCTTCCAGTAGCATTCATTGGATTAATACTAAGCATTATAGGTCTGATCCAGGATGATTTTTATGCCAGGCAGCAAAGAAGCCTGGCCGGGGTCGGCTTGGCACTTAACCTGATAACCCTCGTTTTTGGATTCATCAGATGGGCAGCCGGCGGATTTATTTTGTAAAACTAATCAAAACAAATGAATAATAACGATCAGCTTAATCTGCTCAGAATATTTGCACTGGTTTCGGGAATCCTCAATATTGCTTATGCGCTGGGATGGTCAGGCTATACAGTTATAGGAGGGCTTATTACGTGCGGCTTTGGCTGCCTCTTTGGAGCGCTGCCGGTTGTTAACATTATAGCATGTGTAATGGATTTCATTGTTTACAACCGGTTAACACGAATGAACAGAACAGGCACATACAGCACAATGCAATTTACGGGCATTTTCGATATAATAACTATCCTGACAGGCAATATTGCCAGCATGTGTTTTGGGATTATTACATTAATAACTCTGAATAACGAGGAAGTTAAGCAGTATCTTAAAGAAAAGCAGGTGTACTGAGTAATATTGAATAGCAACAAGAATGCCGGCATAATAAAAGTACTGTTCCTTGTTTCTGGGATACTTAATCTTATCACGATACTTTCATGGGTGATCATTACAATATCGGCAACTTTAACATTTCCCCCGTTGGGCTGCCTTGCTGTTTTGATAACTTTTGTCACTACTGCCGCGTGTATATATGACTTCATTTGCTATTACAGGCTGCAAAACCTGAACAGAACCGGAACATATAAAACGATCAAAATTGCAGCAGTACTGGATATATGTGTCATATTTTCGTTAAACATTACCAGTGTAGTGTTTGGGATCATAATCCTGAATATGCTGAGTAAACCTGAAACGAAGCAGGAATTAGTTGAAAAAGGGATATACTAGAAGTGTCAGAGTCAACGTTTCAAGCTTCCGGAAATTGTCCAAAAGAAAATCCCGATGCGACTGATCGCACCGGGATTACTTATTGCATCTGATTTTCAAAACTTATCAATCAAACCCTGCAACTCTATTCTATATACAGCAAAACGCTTTTTACTTGTTATCAACTCCTTCGAGATCTGAGATATCATTGCCCAGTGGTTTTGGTTTCTCTTCCCTGTTCTGTATATAGCTTTCTTCCTTATATCTTGAAGCTATGAGCATAAACACAATTGCAGTAACAAACATCAATCCGGCAAAGAACCAGAAGAATGTTGGTGTGCCAATTGTAATGAAGTTCTGCAGATTAGAGCTTACCTGCGCCGTTATGAAATTTCCCAATGCTACCGAAAGCAGCCACAAACCCATGATGAACGACTTCATGCTGTTTGGCGCCTGAGTGTATGAAAATTCAAGCCCGGTTATAGAAACCATAACTTCTGCCGCTGTAAGAATTATATATGCGAAAAATTGCCATAAAATACTGGGCGTTCCCCCTGCAGAGATCTGGTACTGTGCAATTGCCAGCAGCGCGAATGAAAATCCCGCGATGAACATACCTATTATTATCTTCTTTAATGCGGTTAGCTTGAAGAACCTGTTTGCAAAGGGATAAAGAACATAAGTAAACAACGGAATAAAGATCATGATCAGAAGCGGATTGATCGCCTGTATTTGCGATGCAAGCAGCTCGAACTTTACAAACCCGAGATTGACGAACTTATCCATTTTTTCAGCTTGAAGAACCCAGCTTGATCCGGTTTGATCGAATAGCGACCAAAAAACCGCTATGAAAACATACATTATAGAGAGGTTGATTATGGCCTTTCTCCCCTGCTTTGAAAACACATCATTTTTATACTGCTTCCATCCCACGGGCGGAACAGCAACAAATACCTTTCTTCCCATCCAGAATACAATTGTAGCAACAAGCATAAGGAAGCCAGGAACGCCGAATGCAAGGTGGGGACCGTACCGTTCAAGCAGTACAGGGGTAAGCAGCGATGAGGCTGCCGCTCCAAGGTTCACCGAGAAATAGAAATAACCGAATATTTTCTCCAGCAGGTGTTTGTTAATTTTAGTGAATTGATCGCCAACATGCGCCGAGACGCAGGGCTTTATTCCGCCGGAACCCATTGCTATGAGCGTTAATCCGATCGAAAGCCCCAGCCGGGTGTCATCCATGGCAAGTGCTACGTGACCCAGAACATATACTACCGAAAGTGTGATAATAGTTTTGTACTTCCCCCAAAGCACATCGGAAAGTATTGCACCGAGTATTGGGAAAAAGTAGTTTGCCATAGAAAAATAGTGGTACCATGTAGTTGCGTCGGCATCGGTCATCGGATCAACCGAGCCCTGCCTGTTCATAAGGTATTGCGTCATGAAAACCACTAGGATGGTCTTCATTCCGTAATAGCTGAATCTTTCCGCAAGCTCATTGCCTATAATATAAGGGATACCCTTGGGCATTTTGTTTGAAACTGTAGTATCGTTAGCCATTGATTTTTGGATTTTTGTTATTAATATCTAATTTTTTGTCAACAATTTTATGATAACCTTAATTATCAGGTCCTTTTCCTTAGGGTTGCTCGAAGCGATCATAAGGCATAAAGCAACAAGCTCATTGTCAGTTATTCTTTTACTTCCATTATTGTTGAATAAGAAGCTGTTTATAGCCAGGAACCACAAAAATATTGAAGCGGCAATTCTTTTATTCCCGTCTATAAAGGAGTGGTTCTTAATTATGAGATAGAGAAGCATTGAACTTTTTTCCTCTATGCCCGGGTATAATTCTTTTTTATCGAAAGTTTGGTTTACTCTGTATCCGACTGAAATAATCGCATCCAGATTATAAAAAAGGATTATTCTTGTAACAAGTTTTTTTCCTTCTTTTTGAACTTGTGCAAATTTTGCACAAGTTGCACTTTCATCAAGTTCATTTATAGCATATATATTTTGTAAATGTTTTACAATAGATGTTCTATCAGTATTAAACAACTCCGCTAATTGGTATTGATTTAACCAAACAGTCTCATTATCGAAATTTACTTGAAGTTCGATATTGTTTTCAGGAGATTTATATATTTCTATTTCACTCATTACGCTACACTGCCATAAAATTCATTCATATATTCTTTTACAATCATTCCGTTAATGCGTTTAGTTGTGGCAGCATCCAATGGGATATTGTTTTTGTTTTTAAATTGGTCTATAACCAATCGCATCATCATTCTATCTACAAAACTCTCATTTTCTAACATTTTTGAGTTTTGCAATATTTGTAAATCGACTTCTTTTTTCAATCCTTGCAAGGCTTCAAACAGTTTACTTTCACTGTCAGTTAAAGGATCTTTTTCCATCAAACGTTTGTGCAAACGGGCATATTTTTCGTCATTGTCATACTTGGCACTAAGCAGTTGGTTTCTACGTTCTAATTCTTTCGCTTCTTGATATATTTTTTCAAGAGCCGTAATATTGGCTTCCATTTCTTCTTTGGTGACTTCGCTCAAATTTTTCTTTTTAAACAAGCGTTCCAATTCTTCTTTTAAAGAAATAAACACTAAATCTTTTTGGTCAAAGTTGCCGGCAAGCATTTCACGTGTTTTTTGCAAAGTGGTTTTTAGTTGGTCGGCTAAAACCATTTCTTCTTCTTTTACTTTTACAAAGGCAAACAAAACATCTTCCAAAGCAATGTTTAGTAAGTTTGACGAATCAACATTAGTTTCAAGAGCTTCTTTGGTATTGATTAAAGCCAAATGATTAGTAGCTTCCGTGGCTAATTTGGTGAGTTTATGAAAATCTAATTGCTGTAACAAATCATAATTGCCGGATAAACGGATAAGGTTGTATAAACTCTTGGCATTATTTAATGCTTTTACAATTTGCAACATCACATTTCTATCTTGAATTTGTGAAATTTGTTG
>JACSRQ010000102.1 GCA_014879675.1 Ignavibacteria bacterium | reverse complement strand
GCTCATCTTCAGGCGCCGAAGCTTTAACAACTGTCTTGATGTCAAGCCGCTGCATCATCTGCTATTAGCCCCGATTTCTCGGGGTTATGTCAGACCTGAAGGCAGATTACCTACGTGTTACTCACCCGTGCGCCACCTCCACACCAGTATTACTACCGGTGCTTCAGTTGACTTGCATGTATTAAGCACGCCGCCAACGTTCGTCCTGAGCCAGGATCAAACTCTCCGTAGTAAATTTTATTTTAATACTTTGGAGTTTGACTTAACCCAATTGCTTGGATCTATAGATGAAACTCAAGAAGAAATTACGCACACAAACTTAATATGTTTGCGTGTTAAAATTGTTGAAAGAACGTAATTATACTTAGTGTGATTGTTTTGAATCAGGTATAATTAATCAGGGTTACAAAGATACCTGCATTTAGATATAAAGTCAAGGAACAAAATAGGTGAAAGGGGGTAAATGTTCTGCTTGTATTACACTTAGGTTAGCTATCTGTTAAGCATATAACGCAGATAGCATTTGACTTTTTTTGTGAAAAAAATTAAAAAAAATTAACTTTTTTTTGTTTTCTTTCTGCCTATTTCATAAATCCTCTAAAAACTGCCCAAATATGCGGTTTAAGTCATTTAAATGCTGTTTTTGGGCTAAAATCGATAAATCTTATATAGCTATAGCAGTTAGCCTTAGGGTACGAAATCTCCAGCTTCCCGCTTCAGGGAAAGTCGCCCCTCAAGCACAAAAAAATCTTAACAAATCGATAACACACTGTATTTTAGTAAGATATGTAAATATATTGCTTGAAGTGCAGTAATAACAGTTAATTATGCATTTTTATTCATAAGATGATATACATATGCGAATTACATATATTATATTTGTATATATGAATAATGCATATAGCCGCATTATCGTGAAAAATAACCCTGAATAAACTAACTCTAATTAAAAACTCTTGTACGACATGAAAACAAAAAAAGCAAAAAAAACGATCGCAGCCATTGTAATGCAGGCTTTTGAGCAAATCTTATTAATCGATACTGATAAGATTGAAAAAGAAGATATCCTGATAGGAAGATCCCTTGTCACATTTTCAAAATTCCAACTCGATGCCGTTAGCATTAATCTGTTGTTTATAGTTGGGATCATTTCCAGCAGAGTTTATTCGAAAGGAGCTATAACAAGTAATATCCCTGCAAAGTACAAGCTTTGCCATTTTGATAAAATGAAAGCGAAAGACTTTGTGAAACTAACGGAGGAAATGTATTCCATATTAAGATCAAACAAAAAATTACATAACCTGCCTCTGGCAAAAGCAGAAAAAACTAAAACCGTGGTATTTGATTTGGGAGCAAAGAAATGAAACCCGTAAATGAAGAACTAAAAAAAGATATCTACAGATTAAAAATCCTGCATGCAAAAAAGGATAAATCGGAGTTCAAAGTATTAAAGGATGAAATTATGTACAGGCACAGGATCAGCAAGGCAACCGTTTACAGAGAGATGAAAAAAGATACACCCGGCGAATATAAGATCCCGAATTACAGTGCGGCTGCTTATAATATCACAGATAGAGAAATAAGGATGGTGCGCGAGCTTCTGCTTGGCGGGCGGCAGCATACAGAGATCATAAAGATAGTTGCCCGGGAACTTGAGATACCTTACAATTGGGATAGGTTCAACAAGGCAAGAGAGCTTGGCGAATCAAACGATAAATACCTGCAAACCCCGGTGGAATCAGCCTTCGCAAGGAATGGGTACTATTTCGTACAGCAGCTTCTTGGAATAGAATATATGGCACCGGGTTCATATACCGTAATTCAGCTTGGGAATAATAACCTCAGGTTTACAAGAGATAGCTTTGAGATACTTCAGCTTCTGATAATGAAAGATAACCCACAGAATGATGATCGAATGAATACTGCGCAGCTCGCTGACGAAGTGATCCAGGATAAGCTTATGAGGATCGGTGTGAACCGCCAGCTTGCACGGATGTCTCTCAACCCGGAGGCAGGCTCATCGTTCGCAATGAAAAATCTTCTGTATGTAAAGGAAAAGCTTGGCAGAAAAAAATGGCTGATCGAAGAAAAGAAAAAATTCCTGCTTTATGATTCTCACTTTGGCGCGATCAGTAAACAGTACTCAAAAGAGTCTGAGGATAATCCTTCCGGATTTCACCCGCTTAAGATCACGAATAGCCAGGCGCTAAGATACTTCTATCAAAAAGTCGCAAGCGGGAATGGTCATAATTTTGTAGGCGAAGGCTCGTTTGATGAACCAGGGACCGTACAAGGTATGACGAATGCCGCAGGATCAGCGCTTAAAGTGGCGGCCATTGATACAGTAGCAAAAACCAGGTTTAAACGAAGAATAGTTGTCCGCAAGCCACGCAGGTAAACCCCGGCATCAGGCGTAAGAAAAGGTCGCGGGGTTATTAATATAAAGTGCGGTTATTATTTAGTATTTTTGCAAATCAATATGTAAACTACAAAATGAAAAGCGCACTAAAATATTTACTTATACTCTTCGCATTTATTTCAAGTTTCTTTGCCCAGAATTCAGGCGAAGTAATGTATAAATTCCGATCAAACGGGATAGAAATGACTGACCGACCGGCTTTGGTCTTAACATTTTCAGAAAACATCGCCAGGCTTAACAGTCAAACTAATCTAAACCCCAACTCAGAGGAAATTCAGTATATTGATTACGACGGAGAAAAGACATACCAGTGCGCTTTGCTAAAAGATGGAAGCAGGATAACCACAGTTGAATCATTTACCAACTATAACGTTCCCGTGCTAACAGACGATTATGAAACCATCTTGGGTTATAAGTGCAGAAAAGCCACCACAGTAATTCGAAGCAATAAGATCGAAATTTGGTTCACAAACGAAACGGGGCTCAAGGGTACACCGCAAATAAACATAGGACCTGCACTTGGCTTGGTATTAAAAATAGTGCGCAACGGAAATTTCGAGATCTACGCTGACAGCGTTATACTTCAAACAGAAGACCGCGGCTTCTATTTAACCAGTCCCCTGTGTGGAGAAATAGTTGATCTGCCTACGTACCGCCAGAAAATAACAGAAGCAAACTATACAACAGTTCGTGTATTTAATAATGAGATCATAAATTTCGGCGATACGATAACAAATCCGCCCGATGATCTTGAAAACGTTACTTACCGCTATTCCAAAGGCACCGTCATACTGAAAAAAGTTCGCCTGCCCGAAAACATGTCTGCTCATATGGTTTTTGCTGAACTAACGGAAAGATCAAACGGTGATGCATACGATAGGACCGGTTCCTGTTTCATAATTCCCGAAAGCAAAAGAGTTTCTTTCTTAGATGCCCTGAGAAAAGATATTTATGTACTTCCAAAATATACAGGGAAGAACGAGAAAATATACCAGGGAGTAACAACCGGGAAAGATTACGATGTGCCAATTGAGCTGTTAAGATTTATTACTCCATTCGGAATTGGAAGCTACAATAGCCAGGTAACTGTTAGGGGCTTGAATTGGGAAGACTCCGTTACCTACAAACAGGATATCACAGACCTGCTCGGAACACTTGAAGGTGAAGTCTGGATAGGCGTATTTATCGGATGTTATGACAGGGGAGGTCACAAAGTTAGTCTTTCGCTAAAATATCACCCGGATGAAATAGACCAGCAAAACGTTCCGCAGAAAAAATTCTGGGTACAACCTCTAGTAAACACCCTAAACCTCATGGAAGCCAGCGGCCAGGAATATGGGACATTATTTGAAAAAGATACACTGTCAGTTACCGTAAATATACCTGCCGGTATCACCAACCTGAAATTAAGATACATTTCAACAGGCCACGGCGGCTGGGGCGGCGGAGACGAGTTCAATAAGAAGATGAACGAGATATTTGCGGATAATAAACTGATCTATAAATTTATACCATGGCGCGATGATTGCGGCATGTACAGGGAATACAATCCCGCTTCAGGGAATTTTCCAAATGGGATATCATCAAGCGATTACAGCCGCAGCGGCTGGTGTCCGGGTTCAACAGCAATTCCGGTTGATATTCCGCTATATAACCTTGGAGCAGGCGAGCACACATTCAGGATCCATATACCATTGGGCGCACCCGAAGGTTCTTCTTTCAGTTCGTGGAATGTATCGGCAGTACTCATCGGAGAAATCACAAAATAAACAACAGATTCAAAACAATTACCGAAATATTTCCTGTAAAATCACATTTTTTTACTTTGTTTCAAAACTCTGTAAAAATTATTTTGCATGATAATTAAGATTTGAAAAATGAACTGCATTCCAGTCCCGTTTGTATACGGATATAAACACACCAATTAAAAGTACAGGATAGTAAAAATGATAACATTCGGCAGATTTTCTGACAGCTACAAGCCTAAACAAAAAATTGAATTCTGGAACACATCTGAAAAGCTCTTCCTTGAAAAAAATTACATGGAAAGCTATGAAGCTTTCTTCAATTATCTTCGCGATGATGAATCAAACAACGTAAGCTTTAAGCGTGATGGCAGCCGTATCGAGTTTGAGCTTCTGCAGGGCTCAAAGATCGTTAAAGGATTCATTGACGGGAACAAGGTTGAGGCAGAAGCGGATATTGCGGAATTCGAAAAAATGAGTGTCGCATTTATGCGCAGGCTGATGGAAATGAATTATTCATTATACTACACCCGCTTCGCAATGAAAGATAACAGGATATGTATTAAGTTTGACAGCGCTGTGGCAGCCGCTCCTCCCCGCAAACTTTATTATGCATGGAAAGAATTAGCAACACGCGCCGATAAGCAGGATGACCTGCTGATAGACGATTTCGCAATGCTGCGCACTACAGGCAATACAGCGATCGAAGTTCTTCCCGAAGCCGAGAGGGAAATAAAATATAACTTCTTCAAGAGCTGGCTTGATAACACGATGAAAAGAATTGAAGGATTAAATGAAGACGCATTCTCCGGGGGGATATCATATCTTCTGCTGAATACAGCTTATAAGATCGATTACCTGATAGCACCGGAAGGAACCTTGATGAACGAACTTGAAAAAATGAGCTGGGAATATTTTGCCAAGGATAACAAGCCATATGTTGAAAAGAACAGGAAGATGAAAGAAGCACTCATGAAAATTAGCGCCATTCCAAAAGAGCAGGTTATAGAAGATCTATACAGGGTAAAATCAACTTTTGGCATTGCCAACCCTGCACCGCACCAAGCCGTTGTTGATTTATTCAACAACAATCTGAACAATGTGAAATGGTACCTTGATAACAATTATATCGATATAGCGGTAGTTATATACGAATATCTTGCCACATACAGCCTCTTCAGTTATGGGCTTCCGAAACCTGACGCAAAGCTTTTTCATTTGCTGCTTAATATTACCAACCAGGATTATTTTACGGCTCTTGGCGCAGGGGAGATATTGTTTGATTCCGCCTCGGGAAAATTCAGCGAGCAGCTTATCAAATCAAAGATTGACGCTATTATAACAGAAGGAAAAGAGCTTTATCCTGAACTGAAATACAATACTGATAACCTTAAGTTCGATACAATGACCAATTTTTTAAGATCGTTTATAGTAGAAATGCAGCCTCTGAACTACAACAGTTAACATCAACAAATTTCCTAAAATTCTATAAAGAAAAACAATAATGGATCCACAACAAATTATAGACAGGTTTCAGCATGTAATAATTCAGATAGCGACTCCGCAGGGAACCGGTACGGGTTTTTATGTAAAAAATGAAAACCTGATAATCACGAATGACCATGTAGTAAAAGGAAATTCCGAAGCTGTTATCAGCGGCAGGTCTATCCCCAAGCAGATGTCGCCTGTTTTTTTTAATGACGCAAAATACGACCTCGCCTTCATAAAGGTACCCGAAGGCATTGAACTGCCGGATATATCTTTAGCAGAAGGCCATGTAGTAAAAGATGGCGACCAGGTAATAGCAATCGGACATCCATATGGTTTAAACTATACTGCAACCGAAGGTATAGTATCAAAATCAAACCGGCTTCAAAGAGGTATCAATTATATACAGATAGATGCGGCAATTAATCCGGGGAACAGCGGCGGCCCGCTTGTAAATTCAAACGGTGATATAGTTGGCGTAAATACATTTATAATTGCCGGCGGAGATAACCTTGGCTTTGCGCTACCTGTAGAGTATCTAAAGGAAGACCTTGCTGAATATAAAAATTACTTCGGCAAATATGCGCTTAAGTGTTCCTCGTGCGGATACTTTGTAACCGAAGAAAATATCGATGGTGAGTACTGCCCTAATTGCGGAACCAAGCTTGAGTTCCCCGTACTGAAAAAAGATGCGGAGTATAAACCTGTAGGCGCTGCGGCTGTAATTGAAACTATTATTGAACAGCTTGGGAAAGATGTTAAGCTTGCAAGGCGCGGCCCATACAGCTGGGAAATTGAAGAAGGAACCGCAAAAATAATTATCAATTATAACCAGGATGGTTTCATTGTATGTGACTCCATTCTTTGCACCCTGCCCAAAACAAACATCGGGCCGATGTATGAGTTTCTTCTCAGGGAAAATTATAATCTTGAATCGATGATGTTCTGTGTGAATAACCAGGATGTAATACTTTCCACATTTATTTTCGACCAGTACTTGACTTATGAAACAGGACTCGAAAATATTAAGTCATTATTTGCGGCAGCCGATAAATATGATAACATACTTATGGATCAATATGGTGCGCAGAAAAGAATAACGGACGACAACAACTAAAGAATAAAAAGAACTAAATTCCGGGGCTGGTTTACAAATATCAGCCTCTTAAATCCTTATATAACAATAATTTAACTTTGCGGGAAGTTTTCTTAATTTATCGGGTTTTTTTATCCGTTAAAATATTTATCTTGTTTAATGGAAAGTTTAAAGCTGAAAATTTACAAGTATGATTCCGGGAAAAAGTTACTTGTCCCTTTTATTGAAGGAAAAATTCCCGCAGGATTCCCGAGTCCTGCACAGGATTACCTGGAAGATAAGATCGATCTGAATGAACAGCTTATCAAACACCCGGCTTCAACGTTTATCATAAAGGTCATAGGGGATAGTATGATAGAAGAGGGAATATGCAATAAAAGCTTTTTGATAGTTGATAGAAGTCTTGAGTACAAAAAGAATTCAATTGCTGTAGTAAATATAAACGGAGACTATACCGTTAAAAAAATTGAAAAGAAAAGTAACAAATTTTTTCTGGTTGGCGCAAATAAAAATTTTGCGCCAATAGAGCTTAACGAAGAAACTGAATTATTAATTTTTGGAATTGTAACCTGGGTACTGAATCCGAAATACTGAAAGATAAAATTTTCGCGCTGGTAGATTGTAATAACTTTTACGTTAGCTGCGAAAGAGTATTCGATCCCGGCCTTAATGGCAAGCCTGTTGTCGTACTTTCAAACAATGATGGCTGTGTTGTCGCAAGGAGCCAGGAAGCAAAGGCTCTCGGGATAACTATGGCTATCCCCTATTTTAAAGTTAAAGATGTAATCCGCAGGCATGATGTAAAGGTGTTCAGCAGCAACTACGCATTATACGGGGATATGTCTGAACGGATAATGAACACTCTCGCTGAATTTACTCCTAACCTTGAGTTTTACAGTATTGATGAGGCGTTTATTAATCTCAAAGATCTTGGCGTCAAAGATCTTACAGCATACGGCAGGTTGATAAGGAAGACCATAACAAAAAATACCGGCATACCTGTTTCAATAGGTATAGCCCGGACTAAAACCCTTTCTAAAATTGCGAATGAATTTGTAAAACATAATCAAAAGTTAAACGGTGTTTTTGATATTACCAATTTTCCGAAGATGGATGCTTTACTTGCACAGGTACCTGTGCATGAGGTTTGGGGAATTGGCGGGGCATTCGGTCGTATGCTAATGGCGCGCAAAATTTTATCCGCAAAAGATTTCCGGGATGCATCTGAGTTTTTCATTAAGGATAAAATGGGAATAGTTGGCCTTCGTACCAAGTATGAGCTTAATGGTATAAGTGCAATAAAGCTGGAAGAAATTTCGGAGCCGAAAAAAGGTATAATGAGTTCGCGCAGCTTCGGCAGGTATGTTACGGATATCAGAGAAATAAGTGAAGCCGTTAGCCAATACGTTACACGAGCATCCGAAAAGCTGAGGAGCCAGAACAGCAATTGCCAAAGTTTAAGCGTTTTCGTTCAAACCAATATCCATAAACTTAAAGATATGCAGCATGCTGAGATGAAAACCATTACGCTGCCCGAGCCAACTAATTTTACCCCGGAGCTGATAAAATATGCGCAGCACCTGCTTCGGAAGATCTACAGAAGAAATTACAATTATATAAAAGCCGGTGTCATATTGAACAATATAATACCCCAAAGCCCTGTACAGATGAATGTTTTCTGCGGAAACCGTGACCACGAAAAACGTAACCGAATAATGAAAGCGCTCGATAAAATAAACTTAACTTATGGCAGGGATACTTTGAAGCCTGCCTCAGCGGGTTTTAAACAGGAGTGGGCTATGCAGAGACAGCATATTTCCAACAGGTTTACCACTAACTGGAATGAACTATTAACTATTAATCTGAAATAATTTAATCTGGAATAATATGTGCGGCAGGTACGAAAATGCAGCCGATGATGAAGAGCTGCGAAAAGAGTTTGAAAAACATGTTGGTGAACTTGATATATCATACAACATAGATGAAATACTAAAAACAACCAACATTGCGCCTACCAACAGGGTGAAAGTGATAACCTTTGATAAAAATAATAATGTGTTCAGGCTTAATGTAATTAAGTGGGGGATCAAAAGCAAAGTATTCGATCCTTCACGGCAGGCAAAGGGTAAGGATCCCATCATTGAAAAGGATATCTTCAACAGCAAGATTGAAACTATAGCAAAAAAGGGAAGCAAGTGGAAAAAATACTTTAACGAAAACAGGTGTATTTTCCCTATGACGGCATTTTACGAATGGACCGGCGAAAAAGGCAGCAAAATACCCCAGAGAATATCGCTCAACAAAGCGCCTATATTCTTTGCCGGCGGCATCCTATCCGAAGGGATCGATAAAGCCGAAAGCGCAAGCATAATTACATGCGGACCGAATACATTCATGCAGCCGATTCATACACGGATGCCAGTTTTGTTCAAAACCGAAGATGCGGGGAAGTTTCTGGAAGCAAAAGAAGATGCAGCGTTGGGAATGTGCTCTCCACTTGACGAAAAGATCAAAATGAAACTTGAAAAGGCAAAGCTGGGATGATATACTTTGGCTGCAGCCAGTGGGGCTATTCAAACTGGAAAGGAATAATATACCCGCAAAATGCAAAGCCCGGTAAATTCCTTTACCATTACTCCAGGGAATTCAACTGCGTTGAAGTAAATCCAACTTACCATGACTATGTTGAACCGGAGCGCATCACCCACTGGCAGCAGGAGGTGAGCGAAGGATTCAAATTCTGCCCGAAATTTCCAAAGCTAATTAGCCACGATAAAATGCTTTATGGTATCAAAGAGCTTACCGATGATTTTGTTTACAGGGCAGGGCATTTTGGTGAGAACCTTGGGATATGCTTTCTGCAATTGCATCCGGATTTTATGCCGGAAGAACTGCCTGTACTTGATGGCTTTCTGAAAAATCTGCCAAAAGATTTCAAGATCAGCGTAGAACTGAAACCTAAATTTCTCGAGAGCACTCAAACCCGTGATACGGCCTTCAAACTGCTGGCTGAAAACAATGCAGGAATTGTAATCCTTGATACCAGAGATACATTCAGCCTATTAAATAAGTATAAGCTCACAAATCACTCCGCATTCATAAGATTTAACAGCTACGGTTTTGGAATTGACAGGCCACGCATTGATAACTGGATCAAAATGATAACGGCATGGAGCGCTAAAGGTTTACCTGAAATATATTTTTTTCTGCACTTTCCTGAAAGCGGCGCGGATATGGATTCACTTTTTTACGCTAAAGAAAAATTTGAAAGGTTAAGCAACGAGGCAAACCCCAATGGATAATCCAAAAAACACCACGCATCATTGAAAGTATTCTACTCTGATCACTACGAAGTACCTTTGCCTGACGGGCATAAATTCCCAATGGAAAAATACAGGCTGGTAAGAGAAAAGCTTCTTTCAGAAAACATATTAGAGAGTTCTAAATTATTTGAACCTGAACTGCCCGGGCGCGAGACGATACTGCTTGCACACTCCGCTGAATACTTTGATGCATTTGAGTCGGGCACAATTGATCCTAAAATTATACGCAGGATAGGGCTTCCATGGAGCAGGGAGCTATTCTACAGGTCGCTTGCCTCGGTAGGCGGAGCGATGGGCGCTGCGCGAAGCGCACTGGATACGGGGATTGGCGGGAATCTGGCCGGGGGAACGCATCATGCATTTCGCGATTATGGCGAAGGATTCTGCGTGTTCAATGATTTCGCGGTTGTAATTCTCAACCTCATAAAGTGCGGGCTTATTCACAGGGCAGCAATTGTTGATCTGGATGTACACCAGGGCAACGGAAACTCCGCTATATTGGGAGCAAACCCGGATGTGTTCATTTTCAGCATGCATGGCGCGAAAAACTACCCATTTACAAAGGTGGACTCTACAATTGATGTACCGCTTGAAGACAACACGAATGATGAAGAATATTTGACCTTACTAAAGAAAAATCTTCCCGCTATTTTTGAATTCCGGCCGGATATTATTTTGTACCAGGCAGGTGTAGATCCGCTGAAGGAAGATTCTCTTGGCAGGCTTGCCTTAACCGGCGAGGGATTAATGGAGCGTGATAAATATGTTTTGAGTGAGTGTAAAAACCGCGGGATACCTGTATCGCTTGGCCTTGGAGGCGGATACTCAAAGCCGATAAACCACAGTGTTGACGCATATTGCGGAACTTATAGAGTAGTTAAGGAATTATTCGGTTAGATGTTTTAACTATGTAACACAATGGTATTATGTTCTTATAAAAATTAAACAGGATTTAACTTGGCAAAAAAACATGTACAGCTAAGCCGCTTCGGCGTATATGCTGTTTTGAGGTATAAAAGTAGTTTCGTACTCATTAAAAAAAGCAAAGGCCCTTTTAAAGGCAGGTGGGATCTTCCCGGCGGGAAGATAGATTT
Organism: Ignavibacteria bacterium; assembly: GCA_014879675.1. GTDB lineage: Bacteria > Bacteroidota > Ignavibacteria > Tepidaquicellales > OLB5 > OLB5. Next base: position 33,981 of record JACSRQ010000102.1, on the reverse strand, counting down.
TGGCGAAACACCCGAAGATACACTCGATAGAGAGCTTATGGAAGAAACCGGACTCAAACCACGGGACTCCAGGCTTATTGACGCAATTGGCTATGAACGTGAAACAGAAAATGAGATCCTGCATCATGTTGGGATAATTTATGACTGCGATACAAAGAGCATTAAGAAGCTGAAGAGGGAACCGGATGGAAATGATTCCTTTGGAGCAGAAGTATTTACGAGAAAGGAATTGAAGGAACTAAAGCTGACCCCGCTTGCTAAAATTGTTTTCAAAAAGTATTAAGATTATTGATGAATTATTTTGAATTATGGCTAAAGCACGAAAAATAACCGGACTCAATCCAAATGCGCCTGTGAAAGGATCAGCAGCCAAAATACTTAGGGCAAGGTTTGAAGAGATGACCATTCATGAGCAGGGCACTATTGACGGAAGCGATATTGAAGCACTGCATGATATGCGGGTAGCTTCAAGAAGGGTGCAGGCGGCATTAAAGATATTCCGAAGTCTTTTTCCCAAAAAGAAATACAAGGCTGAGTATGAGGAGGTTCGCGGACTTATCCGGTCGCTCGGCGAGGTGAGAGATTACGATGTGTTTATTGAGAAGCTTGAAAATATGAAGAAACAAAGCAGCCAAAACGCTTCTTCAAACACAAACGACAACAGGGCAATTAACCTGCTTATAGTAAGGAAAAAAGCTGAACGCGAACAAAAAAGAAAGCTGCTGATTCAAAACATTACTTCCCTAAACAAAAAAGGCTACAAAGAACATTTCATGAGTTTTGTATCAACAAACCTGGAACAAACCGAAGTAAGTAATCCCGGGCCTGTTAGCACAGTTTCAACTGCGGGGGAAGCTTCGTGATGAAGAAGGGGAAATTCAGAATAAATAAAAAGGAGAGCCTGAAAGAAAACCTCAGGCATGTAATTCCTCTTATGTATGACGATTTTTTTTTATGGAAAAAAAGCGTATCGGGCTATCCTTTGAGAAAAACCCAGCTTCATGAAATGCGCAAAGCAGGCAAACCTCTGCGTTATGCAATGGAGCTTGGCGAATACTGCTTCGGAGCAGATTTTACGAAGTGCCTGGATGAATTGAAACAGGCATTAGACCTTATGGGTGATATTCACGATGCAGATGTGATGATACCTGACCTAACCTCCCATATTAATGAGATCCGGGGTTTCAATCGCACTATCACCAGCATTTCTGATAGAATACCAACCAGACCGTTAAGAAACAATGTTAATGAATTGAGAAATTCACGTAGGGAATTATTCCTGCAGCTTACTGAACTTTTGAATGACTGGGAAACAGGCAGTTTCAGGAACCGGATCATCAGCGCTACGTTATTATAATTAAATTCATTGGGTTCAGGTGTTACTTTGTCCGGCCCGAAGAACATTTACCCCATCGAAGAAATCCGGATGTTTTGAAAGAATACTTCTATGAAGGTCTGAAACAATATCGATGAATTCTTCGTATCCGGAGATCCTTGCAGTATGGCATATCATGAAATACATCAAAGGTGTAATTATCTCGCTTGAGGCAAGCTCGGCCGTTTTATTCCTGAAGAGAACAAGATTTTTTTGCAGGAAATCTTCTTTTGCCAGCTCCTGCTTTTCACTCCTCATTTTTACAAATTGTCTCAGAAATTCAAACATTATATGGTTAGCTTCGGTAACTATTTTTCCCCTGCTCCTGTTAAGCCATTCGATCCTTTTGATAAAATAGTCGCATTTTTCCCGGTCAAATTCTTCTGCATTCACAAAGGTCACAAGCAGCATATAAGTGTATATTTCTTTAATAAAATACACATCTGTTATGCGATGAAAGTTCACCAAAATTTCATCAAATGCTATAAGCATTTTCTTCTTCACTTCAGTGTTCAGGCTTTCAGAGGAAATGAATTTCTCCCCGCCGGGCAGCATTGTGTAACAAGGCACGAACAGCTCATCGAGGTACATAGAAAATCTTGACGAATACATGGTCCTGAACGAGGAGTTATACCCATAGTTGAGTATTTCAAACCGGTATAATTTCCGGAAGAACTCGTTAAGCATCGTGTTATCGGAATATGATGATGCAAGAAACACTGCCTTCATCAGTACGATCCTTATCAGCGAAGTTCGGGGATTGGATTCTTCAAACCCGCGGTAATAGGTCTTTAGCAGCTGAATGGTTTCCTTTATGCCGGCCTTTTGTGTGATGAATTCATAGAAGATCTCAAGAATTTTGTAACAATAAAGGTCGCTTTCAAGATTCTTTTCTTTTGCAAGATGCATTCCTTCTCTGATCGTATCTACCGCTTTACCAAATGATGCTGACTCCACTGAATAGAAGTTTGCAATATTAATGATCAGCTCAGATTGTTTTAGTATATCACCTGATTCCCTGCTCAGTTCCAGTGCCTTTTCCAGGTAACCCCGCGCTTTTACGAATTCTTCAATTTTCTTCCCGTTATATGTTGGCTTGTATGAAAGGCAGTAGTAATAATGGATACGTGCCTCTATAGCGGCTGTTGTATTCTTAAGCCTGCATGATCTCATCAGGCTGCGGTAAACCCTGATAGTTTGGTAATAATACTTATTAAACGAATTTTCTTTTTTTAGATTATAATAGTACTGGCACAGGTATCTTGATACCGATACATAAAGAACTTTTTCTTTGATCGAAAGCCTTTTTTTTGAAAGGATCTTTCTTTCCAGCGCAAGAAGTTTTATTTTGGATTCTTTTCGCATACCCGCATCAAGCATTTTTTTCGCTTCATCCGTTTCTGCAGCAAGAATACTTATGAATCCCGCTCCCTTCTTTTTTACATCACCGGCAGACTTGTTGTTTTTTTCCCATCCGAAATATAACATACGAAGTTTCCTGAGCAGCCATGACTTGTGACAGTACAGCATATCCCGGCTGATACCGAGCTTTAAGCATATTGAATTATCGTCCCACTTCAGGATCTTATTTTCATTCACATGTTCATATATCAATTTGAGCAGCTTAACATTTACCTGGTCGCCTGCATTTCTTCGCCTCAGCAATTTGCCGAGCAGTTCGGCACGTTTTACTTCCGGAACGGCAGCCACTTCGTAAAGGTACTTAAGCGTTGTTGTCTTTCTTTGTTTTCTGTCCTGCCAAGAAGGATTATTTATTGATATTTCAGTAGTTTGTAACAATTGACTATATGTTTGATTGCGATACTAGAAACATACAAGAAAATGTAAGAAATTACAATTGCAATATAATAGAATAATGTGGATTTTAGCATATACAATAACAGTTTGTGCGGCACCCGGATTCTTTCCTTAACAAATGTTCGGAAAATATCGCTAGTTCATAAAAAAATCATAGAGGGAATAGAAATGAAATACCTACCATCTTTATCTTATTCAAAACTTCTTGTGTTGATCCTGTTCGTCTTTGGGGCGGCCGGAGTGAGTGCAAGAGATACAACAACAGTTTCACTTCTTAAGGCAGGAAAGTTTGGCGGCGAATCGCGCAGCATTGATTTTATCAACGCGAATACCGGATTTGCAGTTGGAGACGGAACAAACACTGTTACCCCTACCAACAGCTTCATTGCAAAAACCACTGATGGCGGCAACTCATGGCAGAATGTTACCCCACCTGAGCTTGTTAACAGGCCATGGTCGGTAGATTTTGTAAATGCCAATACGGGAATTGTAACCGGATATACAGGAATGATCCTGCGGACGACAAACGGCGGGACTAACTGGTCAACAATAACTTCCGGTACAACTTCAAATATATATGAAGTTGTAATGACATCGGTTGATACAGGTTATGCATGCGGCGCGCTTTCCGCTGTAGTTTTAAAAACAGTTGATGGCGGCGCAACATGGAGCTCAATCGCCGTTACAGGAACCAATGCAAGGTATGGCATTACGTACACTAACGGAAGCAATGTGTGGATCTGCGGAACATCAGGAAATATTATTTCAACCACTAACGGCGGAACAAGCTGGACAACGGTAACGGTAACGGGTTCGCCTACACAATACGATATAATCAGGGTTGGAACGGACTTATGGACATTCAGCTCTTCGAACGGACTTTATAAATCAACCGATAACGGCGCTACGTTCGCTCTTGTATTCGATAACGGCAGCAGGGCAATTTACCAGGCAAGCGTATTTGGATCTTCAAGTTTTATGTGTGTGGGAGTTGACGGCTTGAATTACCGTACCACAAACGGCGGAACTACATTTGACAGCACCGCGCTTACATTATTCACCGGGCAAACATCACGCAGTGTTTATATGAAATCTGCCAGTGATATAATAGTTGGCTCGGATATGGGTAATATGTTCCGTTCCACAAACAGCGGAACTTCTTTTTATCTCGCAGAATCAGGCAACAGGCTTTACGGATTAGATTTTCTCAACGCAACAACGGGTGTTGCAGTAGGTTTTTCGGGTATGATATTTAAGACAACAAATGCGGGAATTGGCTGGCAGAACCTGCCGAGCGGACTTTCATTCGAGCTTTATGATGTACAGATGTTTGATGCAAACACATTCTACATTGCAGGTGCCTCCGGCAGATTTTTGATCACAACAAATGGCGGTACAAATTTTGTAGAAAGGAACCTTCCCAATATAAGCAGCGGCGCAACTAAATCTCTTTGGTTTTTCAATGCCAGCACAGGCTTTGCAGTTGGAGAAATGGGCAACGCTTATTATACCACTGATGCAGGTGTTACATGGACCTCAAACTTCAGCTGGGGAACCAGCTTCAACAACATGGAAGACGTTTATTTTGTGAACAACTCCACGGGATATATTGCAGGAGAAAGAGGACGCTTCATTAAAACTTCGGATGGCGGCCTTACATGGGATAGCACCGGGATCGACGGTCCGAACCTGAATACTATTTGGGAAATGGACTGGCTTAACGCATCAACCGGCTACATGGCATCTATCAATGGTAATATATTTAAATCCACAAACTCTGGTGCAAACTGGACTTTGCTGAGTGATACTGCAGGACTTGCAGGAGTAGATATTATTGATATTGAAGTTATTGATACAGGCAGGGGATTTGCAGTAGGCGAACAGGGTAAACTGTTCAAGCAGTTCAGCCAAAGCCAGTGGGTTGTAGAGCGGTCACTCACAGCACCGTTCGGTTCAGAAGAAAACTTGTGGGGTATTGATTTTGTAAGTACGAGCAGCGGGTTTATGTGCGGATATTATGGCACTGTGTATAAGATCGACGCAACTGTGATCACTTCGGTTGGAAACAACCAGCAGCCGCTGGTTTATTCACTCGGGCAAAACTATCCAAACCCGTTCAATCCCGCAACGGTGATAAAGTTTTCTGTTCCTGAAGCAACACAGGTAACTATGAAAGTGTATGATGTTTTGGGCAAAGAGCTCTTTTTGCTGGTGAATTCGAAAATGCAATCAGGCAGTTACGAAGTTTCGTTCAATGCAGCACAGCTTCCCAGCGGCGTATATTTCTACAAGCTGGAAGTAGGAAGCTTTAGTGATACAAAGAAAATGATGTTGATTAAATGACGAAGTCATTTATGAAATCCCGCTCTACGGGATTGGTTAAATAACTTGCTTTATCTAATCCACTCTTTATGCTGAAATGCATTTTGAGTATGCCGGCTTCGGCTGCCTTTAACTAAAGGGCAGCCGGCTGAGCAAGTTACCAGGGTTGGAAAAGCAGCCGTCTTGGAAAAGCAGGCGGGTTAGAAAAGCAGGCAAAGGGGTACCCTGATATTTCAACAGGTTTTTATGCCACCCGGATGAATGCAGCAAACAGCTCTATTGTGCTGTTGATACCCCAAGATGCGCAAAAACAGAATACTCTTAAAGCAAACAGGGGGAGATGGTTAACTCCCCTTTGTTTATTTATAATAGTGCGCTTACCGGCTCTGGTTTCTAAAATACAAAAGCCTGACGGTTAGTGAGCAGGTACTCAGTTAATCCGTGCAGGCCTTAGATATCATTTATTAAGCGGAGGTAATTGCCTAATGATGACTGAACTTTGAATAAGAAATTTTTACAACCGGACAGCTATACTTTAATCCTTATAGTTCGGAATATTCTTCCCGAGTATAATATTGCGTTTGGCTGAATAGATACCATTATCATTTTTCTGCAGTGTCACAATACCATCACCGCCCCTGTTTTCAGCCTTATTCCTGTAACCTTCATTAACAAACTTATCGTCATCAAAAACATAATCATCTATCCAGTATTCTGTTTTGCCAGGTTCTTTGATAGTTGGGTGAATGTGTGCCGGAAATTCTGCGTTTGGATAAGGCGCAGGCCGGAAGGTAAAGAACTTATATTCACCTTTATCATTGGTTTTTAACCAGCCCCTGTTCTTCCCGTGGCGTCTTTCTAATCCTTTGGGTTCAGCCGAAGGTGAGTAGTATCCGTTTCTATCTGTATGATAAAGGTAAATTACTACGCCAGGTGCGGGAGTTGATCCGTCGCTTTTGTAAACTATCCCGCTAATCTCGATCTTAGGCTCTTCCAGTGTGAAGCCGGGCAGTGTATCTGTACTGCTTAAGCTTTCAAAAGGTACCGGTGATTCAAATACCGCTTCACATCCTTCGCACCCGTCACCCACAGTTACCTGTTTAGTTTCAGTGCTGATATCCTTCTTCTGTGAACATGCCTGGCATGTTACCAGCAGCAAAACCAATGAAATTACAGGTATATTCATACATAAATATTATTTATCGTCATCGCTATCATCATCGTCTCCTGAATCTTCATGCTGTTTGTTCTTTTCTGTTTCGCGCAGTTCTTTTCTTCTTTCCAGAGAATTCTTCCTCATCTCTTTCTGCACGTCTTCCATATTTTTCCTTATCTCTTCATTAACGCGCTTCAGCTCTTCTTTAACTCTTTCCATTTCCTGTTTAAACTCTTCATTATCAACCTTCAGGTTCTCTTCGAGCTCCTTCATTTCGCGGTTCAGCTCATCCTGTTCTTCCTTTGAAAGATTCTGGGTATCATACTGGAAGTTAAAGGTATCAAGTCCCTGCGGAAATGTGAAATTCCAGTTTTTGTTCACGCTTCTATCCCAGTTCTTTTCCCAATCCTTCTGCCATTTGTCGTTATCAAACTGCTTCATATTTTCTTCAACATGCTGGAGGCTTTCTTCGATATTTTTATGGACTTCCTCCATGATCTTATCAACCCATTCATCAACATCCTCAAACCTGTTGAACCTGGGGATACTATCTCTCGGGATGCGTCTTGGCGGCGCGCAATAATTTGCGACCTTATTGTAAACCTGCGTGCGGTATTGTTCATCGACCCTTGGAAGAATATTAACCAGGGTAACCGCATCGGTCTTTTGTGAATTATCAAGTATAGTATTTATACACTGACTGCCGCAGTTGCCGAAATCAAATTCCATCAAAGCTTTTTTAAGCTTGGGTGAAGAATCTTCCCTGAACGGTGTGCCGGGTCCGAATTCCTGTTTGGTTACGCAGAACTTTCCTTCAGGAACAATTGATTCCCTGCCGCCTGCGGATTCAAGCGAAACTTTTCCCGAGCGCACATACAGTAGCCCGTCGCCGGATTTATCAACGGAGAATTTATATGAACATCCCAGGTCAACAGCAGTTATCGCGCCGGCTTCAACGAAGAACGTGCGCGGCTTCGCCATTATATTGGCATCTATAGAGCCATAATCAAGCTGGATGCGGTGTTCGCCTTCCACACTTTTAACAAGCTTCACCCTTGAGTTAGGCTCAACAATAACCGAGCCGAGTCCCGCAACATAAAGCTCTGCCTTTGATGAATCATCTGTTGAAACGTAACCGCCTATACCAAGGCTATCGATAGCCTTCATTACCATGTTGTTGATTATTGGGCTTCCTTTGATCGAAGTCACCATCCATTTAGTGCCGCCGCTGACTTCAACAATGCCATTTGTGAGGTTAACATCATTCCCGCGCTTCAGGAACTGGTTGACACCGTAGATCACAAATGCGAGAATTAGTACTGCGGCAATGCCGGACATATAGTAGCGCATTGAGCCCCAAACAGTATTACCTGATGCAGATGTTTTTTCTGACTTATTGATCTTGTTAACGCCATTAGCGGATGATACCGGTATATACTCATCTTCGAAACCGCTCATGTTATATATATGCGGATCTGTAACGGGCAGCGAAGCGTTTATCTTAGCTTCGATGCTGTTCCACATTTCCTGCTGTTTTTCTTTGGGAAGCATCTTTTCATCTTTTCCCAAAACAGCAGCTTTATCAAGCAGTAATACAGTATCTTCAAGATATTTTTTGCAGCCGGAACATGTATTGAGATGTTCCTCCATCAGCTGCCTGTTTTCTGTTGAGATCATGCCGTCAAGGTAATCATCTACCATCAGCATTATCTCATCGCAATTAGTATGTTTCATGTTATTAACTTTTGTCATTTCGATAGCTCCTCTCTGAGCATTCTTCTTGCCCTGTGCAGGTGGGCCTTTGAGGTACCCACTTCTATATCCATCATATCGGCGATCTCGTGGTGTTTATATCCTTCGATATCGTGGAGTACAAAAGCCATCCTTGCCTGTTCGGGAAGTTTTCCGAGGGCATCTTCGATATCAATCCTTGAATCATAACTCTGTTTCGTTTTTGAAGAGAGGTTTTCCCTGTTCGTTATTTCGGTAAGCTCGTTAACGCGCTCTGTGAATCTTTTTTCCGAGCGCTTCATCATAAGGAACTGGTTCACTGCTATTGAATGAAGCCAAGATGAAAACTTGCTTCCGAACTGGAACGAAGAAAGTTTTTCCCAGGCTTTAACGAAAACTTCCTGGGTAAGCTCATCTGCAGTATCACGATCCTGCGCCGCACGAAGGCAAACCGCATAAACACGCTGAACGTTGTTTTTATACAGTTCCCTGAATGCATGAGAATTGCCTGCCGCCGCCTGGCGAATCAGATCGAATTCCCTATCCGGACTTGTAGATACCAGCTCCAGAGCTCCCCCTTCGGCCGAAACAGCCGTAGCTAAATTTGACCGCATTACTTTCTCCTAAATTACAATAATATGATGCAGAATAATAGGAAAGGGTTTAGTGCGAAAAGGCAGAGTAACCTTGAAAATTTCATGATAAATCATTGAAACATGGCCCGAATATCCGGTAGTTACTAGGTTTATCTCAATACCTCAAAAATAACGCAAAAAGAGACAAACGTCATGTAATAAAATGATATATATCTTTGATTATACGCAACTTAACAATGGCTTAATGCGTTCGTAGTAATCTTCAAGATTTTGTAACTAATGATTAATAAACAAAAGATAACTTTGCATTAAAATCACCCAAGCTATAAAACAAATTAGTATCTGATAAAACTAAAGGAGAAAACTATGCAGATCTATTTACGCGTTTTGGCAACAGCGGTTCTGCTGTTCCTGGGTATTGGTTCAGCGAATTCACAATACAAAGTGAGCGGAACTGTCAGGAACGTAGAAACCGGTGAAGCTATATCGGGGGCACAGGTATCACTCTCGCCCGGTTCATCTAAAACCACAACTGATAAGGATGGCAAGTATGTTTTTACGGGCATACCAACCGGCAATTATGTGCTGAAAGCAACATATTTAGGATATGAAATAATAACTCAATCGGTTGAAGTGAAATCCGCAGACATAACTGCAAACTTCGATATGCGATCCGGTACAATTTCCACCGAGGAGCTTATTGTAGAAATCAACAGGGCAAAAGACAGAATGACGCCTGTTGCGTTTACAAACGTGGATGCAAAAACAATCGACCAGAGGATCGCCGGACAGGATGCGCCTTTGATAGTTAAAGGCATACCCGGCATGTACGCATATTCAACAGATGGCGTTGGCAACGGTGAGGCTTTAATGCTTATCCGCGGATTTACGCAGAACTATGTTTCTGTGATGATAAACGGTATCCCCACAAATGATCCTGAATCAAACGCTGTATATTGGTCAAACTGGGGTTCAGTATCTTCAAACGCGGGTTCTTTCCAGATCCAGCGGGGCGCAGGATCATCATTGTACGGCGCAGGTTCATTCGGAGGTTCATTTAATATCATAACCGAAACACCAAACCCAAAGTTTTTCTACGGACTGAACTTTGGATATGGAGATCCAAAGAATACCATGTTTGGCGTAAAGCTTAACTCAGGTTTACTGATGAAAAACAAACTTTCACTTTATGCTAATGTTGACAGGAAAATAGCAGAAGGAACAAGGATCAGCGGAAGATATGAAGGCGTAAACTATTACTCATCAATATCGTACTTTCCAAAATCAAACATTGGTACAAAGCTTGTTCTGCATGGTGCACCGCAGGAGCACGGTTATTCATTCAGCAATATCATCGCTTACTTCAAAAAATTCGGCATCGAAGCTAATTCAGCGCCTTTTCTTCCTAAAAATATCGTAGAGCAGCTTCCGGCAAACAAAACAACAGGTGAGCCCAACTACGGATTGCTTGACGGAAGAAGGGAACTTGAAGATCAGGATTATGTGAATCTCTCGCATAATTTCTTCCACAAACCGCAGCTAGAAGGACATTTTTCGTATGATGTTAACAAGAATTCCAAGCTCCTTACTACACTTTTTTACACAGTCGGCAGGGGCGGAGGTTCAAGTATAAACGGTGCCGGAACACTTTTTTCATTCAGAAAAGGTCTTGGTTCCAACGGTTCAACTGTTGATACACTGGTTACCAACTATTATGGGCCCCAGGGATTTATCAACACAGTTGGGGTTGCCGATACTATTTACCTTAAAAATGCATATCAAAGGATCAGCTATTCGCTGCACAGCCAGTACGGCCTGCTTGCCAGTTATCAAACAGTTCTCGGCAAGTCTCTGAATGTTGTTGGAGGTGTTGAATTCCGCAATTGGACTGCTGACCATCCAGGACATTTTACCAACCTGTTTGGTAAATCATTTGTAACCCAGAGTTACGCAGCAGATACAAGCACAACACCGGGTGTAGTAAAGATCGCTTCATTTTCAAGAAGAGTTAGACAAGGTGATATAGACGGGCCAAACGATCTTGGCAGTCCTTTCGGCTGGAACCTTTCTACAGAGGATCCTACATATGCAACACAGTACAGGAACTACAAAGGTGAAACACCGCAGCTTACGGTTTTCGCGCAGGGTAATTACCTGCTTAAAAACCTGAATATAATGGCATCAATACAATACGTTTGGTATAAGTATAAGCTGACTGAAAACATGCCGAGCGAAAATGCGATCGGCAAGCTATTATCATCAAGCGAAGCAAGCGCGCTTGGATTGGTTGATTCAACAAGCGAGGGCCCCAAGAACGGGAAATTCTACATGCGCGGTACGAACGGACGCTTTTATGAATTCAACCTTGTAAACGAATCCAGGTCTCGCGGATTCATCCAGCCGAAAATTGGTGCAAACTACAACATTACCAAAAATGTTAATGTATTCGGTAACTTTGCACACGTTGAAAGGTTTGTAGATCTTGGAATTTATTATAACCAGGGAAGAGTAGATCAGAACGTAGAAGATGAAAAGTCGGATCAGTTTGAGCTTGGATTGGGATGGACATCACCTGATTTTACAGCTAAGCTTAACGGCTATTACATGTTGTGGAAAAATAAATCTGCAAGGATCCAGGACGTCTCACAGGCAGGTCAGCCGGGATTTGATAGAAATGGATTTAAAAGCGAGCTGGTAGGTACTTCCGAACATAAAGGGCTTGAATTTGAATTCACTGCAAGCCTTGATAAGCTGATAAAAAAAGTTAAGGGCTTTGGATTAAAAGGCTCTTTAACATACATGGATAACAAGTGGCAGGATGTGCTTTCAAGTGTGTTAACAGATCCAATCACCGGTAAAAGAAGAGCATTCAACACAAGCGCTCTTAACCAGGATGGAAACGTTGATACATTATTCTATGATGAGCTTAAAGGTACACATGTTGCAAGCGGTCCGCAATTAATGATCTCCGGCGGGATAAATTACAATTACAAAGGTTTCTTCATCGGAGCAGACGTTAATTTCTATGCAAGAAACTATCTTCTCGACGGAGATTCTTATTTAGGTGTGAGCGGTGAATATGTTGGCCAGAATTCATCAGGCAAAGATCTGTTCAAAACCAACTATGATAACAAGCTCCCAACCGCAACTATTTTTGATACGTACGCAGGTTACAATTATACTCTATCTAAATGGTTCAAGGGGCAGATCTCAGTACAGGTTCTAAACCTTGCTGATACCGAGTGGTATGCAGGTGCCGATAGGTTTGGTATAATCCCGGGAATGAAAAGAACCCTGAGGCTTAACGTAAGTGCAGGATTGTAATACATAGCTTCTTTCTTCCTATAATGCGGTATTTTTTTGAGGCGGAGATGTCACTATCTCCGTCTTTTCTTTTATAATACTCTGACACCCTTAAGTGCTTTGCTTATAATTCCCAATTACTTATATTTGGGATACTCAAAAACCAAATCTTCATTTCAGTGGGAAAAATTACTATTTATCTTCTGGTTTCCTTGTTTTGCATTAATGCGTTTTCATGTTCAAAAATCTCCGGGCAGAAAGAATCCGGTGATAGAACTATAACAGACTCTTCATCCAAAAAACAGGGCGAGCAGCCGTCTAAATCCGGGGGTTTTGACAGACAGGTTAGCGATACTGTTTTTTTCGGCAGGTGGGATGGCAAGAGGCTTATACTTGAAGATTATTACAAGTACGAAGAGAATGAAAAGAAGATGGAACAAAATCCTGAAAGCTATGACCTATACGGTGATAAGCTGAAGGAGCTGGTAAAAAAATATTCCTCTTACGACGAAAAAAATCCGGAGTACAGTTTTAAAGAATTCAAACCCGAGTTTGCTGCCTACACTACCCTTAAGATCGGAGACAAGGTTTACGTATCATGCAAAAGCGGCGTATATGCAGCAGAAGTTAGCGGCTACTACCTGAATTTTGATGACCTTATCGGCGCAGGCTCAGTGTTTTATGCCGAGCTCCGGCTTCCGCAGGAAGCCCAATTGGAACAGGATGAAATTGTCGTATGCTCGTTCAATAACAACATGAAAGCAGTAACCGCGGGCGGAGTCACTTCGCAGGATGTGCTGGATAAGTTTAAATCATACCTGCTGCCTAAGCTTAAAGGGGTAAAGGTAAGCACTTATGATGATAAGGGCAACGAAAGCATTAAGCCATTAAGCAAACTGGCAAACGAAGAGATAAAAGTGTTCAAAGGAAACTTTACAGCTTCAGGCAGCGATCAGTATCTTGTTTCTATACTGTTAAGGAATGATTTTACCAATTTTACTTCGGCAGTTTTTGTAATGAATGAAGAGGGCAAAATACTAGCCGAGCTCTCGCCGCTCACCGCAAACAACTTTACATTCAGCCAGCCGGAGATGACCGTTGATTTCAACGGTGATGGCATACTTGAGATCATAACCAATGACGGCTATTATGAAGGCGGCGGATATAATTTTCACAAATTCGAGAACAGGAAATTCAAAACACTTACAACGGGATTTCTATTTGGAGTTTAACGCACTCTAAAAAAATTCCAGCAGGATAAATTTCAGCGGGATAAAATTACTAATTAATCTTAACGGAGCAGCTATTCTAATATGGGAAAGATCAACAGAAGGCAGTTCATGAAGCTCGCAGGTTCAACGGTTGCACTTGGAGCACTGGGCTCAGCGTTTCCTTCTATACTAAGACACAAAGAAATTGCAGGCAGCCTGGATAAGTTTGAGCATGTTGTTGTGCTTATGATGGAAAACAGGTCGTTTGATAACTTACTTGGCTATTTATATACACCGCAGGATCCACCGCCGAACAATCAGTCATTTGAAGGCGTAGCTTATCATAATCTCTCTAACCCTATACCGCCGTATGCCGATTCATCTTTTATGGGAAGCGTTCCTGTTCATAGAGATTCGATCATGAACAATCCAAACCCTGACCCGGGCGAGGAATATCCGCACATAAACGCTTCGATGTTCGGCACGATACTACCCGACTCCAACCGATTCGTTGACGCATGCGATATGGTGAGTCCTTGGAACCTGCCTTCAACTCTGCCGGGCACTTACCAGATGAACGGCTTTCTGATGGATTATATCAACAACTTCAAGCAAACACAGGGCAGGATGCCTACTTACAGCGAGTACAAGATCATCATGAGCTGTTTTCCGCCGGAGGTTGTACCTGTAATAAGCACGCTGGCAAAAGGATTCGCGGTTTGCGATCACTGGCATTGTGCTGTTCCCTCCCAAACATTCTGCAACCGTTCATTCTTTAACAGTTCGCAATCGAACGGGTATGTAACAAATTCATGTCCAAGTTATACTAAATGGCAGAACAACACCAGCGAAACAATATTTCAGCGGCTTAAAAACAGGGGATATAACTGGAAGCTTTATTTTGACCATCTTGATGTTTTCCCGATGAGCCTGCTGATACACTTCAACGCGCTGAGGCAGTATGCCCGCGATCACGTCTGCAGCATGGATGCATTTTTCGATGACTGTGCAGCAGGCAGGCTGCCTGAATATACATTCATCGAACCAAGAATGATGTTCTTCCATAATGATGAACATCCGCCCGCACCGCTTGTTGGCAACAGCAATATTACAACTTTCCCATCCTCGGTTACACCGGGCGAGAAGCTGATTCATAAAGTCTATAATGCTATAAAGAACTCGCATACCGAAACCGGCAACAACTGGCAGAACACGCTGTTCATAATTACGTTTGATGAAGCGGGCGGAACATATGACCACGTTCAGCCGCCGGGAGCAGTGCCGCCGAACAACAACACGGGAAATGAAATGGACTTCCAGTTCAACAGGCTTGGAATAAGGGTTCCGGCTATTATGGTCTCGGCTTACATAAACAGCGGCACGGTAATAAGCGATCCGCTTACGCATACATCTGTGATAAAAACAATGTCCGATAAATGGAACTTGGGCAATTTGAATAACCGCGATCTAAACTCCCCCTCTTTACAGCAATACCTGAACCTCGCTTCACCGAGAAATCCGACCGACTGGCCGGTAACGAAACCGCGGGAAGAGCACCTGCAGGGAGATAAAGACTTCTTCCTCAGCAAACAGCTAACCGGATTCCAAAAAGATTTCGTGGGACTGGCAAACGGGCTTGCTTATGGAACAGACAGGCTGCCTTCGGGGATCAGTTCGATCGGTGATGGTATCTCATTCCTGAAAGAAGTTGCGAAGATACTGAAGGTATCATACTCTTGTTAACACACGCGGTGCAAATCGCGGTGAGAGCTTAATATTGTGAATAAAAAAAATAAACTATAGCATGAATATTAACAGAGCAGCAACACTCATAATACTGTTTTTCTTATTGGCTTCGGGCAGTCTGCTTGCGCAGAGGGTAAAATGGGAAGAAACCTTCAACGATAAGGATATTCTTTCTCGCGGCTGGAAGCTTGTTAATAACGATGGCGGCAGCAGCGATATTGAGCTTTATGCGCCGTTTGAGTTCTTCCAGCTCGGCGAACAGGGTCCGCAGACGGGCACATATTTTTTCAAACTTGGATTTGAAAGCGTGAACAGGTTCAACCAGATCGATGACTGGATCATACTTCCGAAACTTTTCGATATACACGAAGGGGATTCCCTTTCATTCTGGTGCGGCGCCATTGACAGGCAGTTCAAGGATTCACTCAAAGTGTGGATATCAACCACGAATGACAGCATATCAAGCTTCACGCAGATAGATTACTTCAAGGTAAACGGTCCGGTTGGCTCTTGGCATAAAAAGTCATATGACGTATCACAGTATGCCGGTAAGAATATCTATGTAGCTGTAAATTATTATATGAAAGATGCAGGCGCATTCGGAAATTCTTCGGACGGCGTGTGGATAGATCATTTTACGCTTTCCGGCAAAGGATTCGGCAGCGTGCAGCCGGTTAGCTACCAGCTATACCAGAACTTCCCGAATCCGTTCAATCCGCAAACCGATATTTCGTTCAGCATAGCGGCTGATTCAAAAGTCACAATTGATGTATTTAACTCGATTGGGCAGCTCGTAAACAGGTTAGTTAATGCGGATTACCAGGCCGGCACATACACAGTTAGCTTTGACGGGACGAATCTTTCGAGCGGAGTATATTTCTACCGGATCACAGCCGGAAGTTTTGTTGAGGAAAAGAAAATGGTGCTGGTGAAGTAGGAACGTGAAACGTGAAACGTGAAATGTCAAACGTCAAACATGAAAACTTTCATAAAGCGAAAGTCAGGCGTGATCCCGCGAGGCAGGATTTCGCTGCGCTCAAAATGTAAAATTGATAACAGAAAAACCCCGGAGCAGGGAGCTTCGGGGTTTTTTTGTTTGCGTACAATTTTTTGTCTTTGCCTAAAGCTTTAGATTCCCGCTTTCGCGGGAATAACATCAGCTTCCAGGTCATAATCCTTTGCATTGGTAATTTTTACATTAACAAAATCGCCGGTGCGGAGATAGAGCCCTTCCGGCTTCTCCGAAGGGGAGGAGCTATTACTTGACCTCACCCCCGCCCCCTCTCCTGAAAGGAGAGGGGAGGAAGAATTGTCACTTGCAGCCGATATATAAACTTCATTATCTACTTCGGGGCTGTCGAACTCTGTTCTGCCGATGAAGTAATCGCCCTCTTTGCGGTCAATAAGCACTTTCATGGTTTTGCCGATAAGCGATTTGTTGTGCGCCAGCGAAATTTTCTTCTGCAGCTTCATTATCTCATCGGCGCGGCGCTGCTTTTCCTTTTGCGGAACGTTATCCTCTAGCTTATAGGCATGCGTGTTTTCTTCGTGCGAATATGTGAAGATTCCCAGCCTTTCAAACTTTGTATCATGCACCCACTGCTTCATTTCTTCAAAATCTTCTACAGTCTCGCCGGGATAGCCTGCAATAAGCGTTGTGCGGATAGCGATACCCGGTATTTTTTCGCGAATGGTGTTTACAAGATCGATCGTTCTTTGCTTAGTGGTTCCACGTCGCATTGAGCCGAGCATGTTATCGGTGATGTGCTGCAGCGGCATATCGAGGTATTTGCATATTTTATGTTCGCGTGCGATTACATCAAGAGCATCCAGGGGGAAGCCCTGCGGGAAAGCGTAATGCAGCCGGATCCATTCAATCCCCTCAACATCACAAAGTTTTTCAAGCAGCTCCGCCAGATTTCGTTTTTTGTAGAGGTCGAGTCCATAGTAAGTGAGGTCCTGCGCTATCAATATCAGCTCTTTGACTCCCTGCCTTGCAAGATCTTTAGCCTGCTGAGTGAGCCGATCCATTGGAATTGATACGTGCCCCCCTCGCATTAAGGGAATCGCGCAGAAAGAGCATGGACGGTCGCATCCTTCAGACACTTTGAAATAGGCATAATGCATGGGAGTTGTGAGCAGCCGCTCACCGATGAGCTCCTGTTTATAATCAGCATTGAGCGTTTTAAGCAGCCGTGGCAAGTCGCGTGTACCAAAATATTCATCAATATTGGGGATCTCTTTTTGCAAGTCAGGTTTATACCGCTCGGATAGGCAGCCGGTAACATAGACCTTCTCGACAAGTCCTTTTTGTTTCGCTTCGGCCCACTCAAGAATAGTATTTATTGATTCCTGTTTCGCGTTATCGATGAATCCGCATGTGTTGATAATAACCACCGGCGCATCGGAATTATCATCTTCATGCGATACAGTGAAATCATTTGCGCGAAGCTGACCCATGAGCACCTCTGAATCATAGATGTTCTTTGAACAGCCGAGGGTAATTACGTTAACTTTATTTTTTTTATGTGTGCGTGTCTTCAAATAGATTCAACTTTCGATAATATAGAGCAAAACTTGCAGATTATAAAAATAAACATATTATGATAGTGTTTCGAGGGAAAAAGGGGCTCCGAAGTAGGATTATTGAAAAAGTATTTGATTATATACTCTAATCGAGTTTACACTCCATTTTAGTGAGTTTATTGTATTGCACAAAATGTATATTTTTATCTTTTCTTCAGCAAATTTTCAGAATCTTTTAGGCTTAAAATGATGTTATAGTCATTGTTATCCATCAACCAAATTTTACGATAATATGAAAACAAAGGCAATCATAACAATGTCTATTATATATGCTGTTCTAACACTGTTTGGCTGCAAGCAGGTGAAATCAAGACCGGAGAAATTAATGGCTGAGAAACAAACATTTTATCAGTACCTTGAAGCAAATCCCGATGCGAAAGTAAGATCAATTGATGGGAAAGAGTACGACTATAGCCAGCTTAAAGGCAAAAAAGTGCTTATAGTGAATACGGCTTCCGAGTGCGGATATACGCCGCAGTATGAGGATCTGCAGAAGCTGTATGATACATATAAAGATAAGCTTGTTGTACTGGGATTCCCTGCCAATAATTTTGGCGGCCAGGAGCCCGGCTCGAACGAAGAGATAAAACAATTCTGCAGCACGAAGTTCAACGTCTCATTCCCGATGTTCGAAAAGATCTCGGTGCTGGGTGATGACATGGCGCCGATATACAAATGGCTCACATCAAAAGATCTTAACGGGTGGAATGATCAGCAGCCGAAATGGAATTTTAATAAATATCTACTTGATGAAGAGGGCAACCTGGTGAAATATTATTCCAGCGCTGTGAAGCCTATGAGCGATGAGATTGTTGCTGAATTGAAGTAAAACTGTTCTCTAAAACTCAAAGGTTGAAAATTATTACAGATGGGGGTTTGTTTTTGATTATTAAAATTGCCAATTGACGCAGAGGAGCAAAATTTATTCAAAAAACACACCCCGTCTCTGCTCAAGCAGAGCCACCCCTCTCAAGAGGGGAATTTTTCAAGACGTCTTAAACTCCGGTTCCTGCCGCGCCATTTATTCAAAACCTAAAAACCGCTATATTGCCCCTTTCAAAATCAATTTCAGGCAATGACATCAGATACGAAGAAAAATATTCTGAAATATTTTTTAACTGATATAAATGTATTCGTCAGCGTTTATCTTTCTTTCTTTTCGCTCTCATGGATAACATTCAAACTAACGGGTTCGCCCGCCGCACTTGGCACAATAGGCTTTGCGCAGAACCTGCCATTCCTGCTTTTCAGCATCTACGGCGGCGTGCTGGCTGATAGGTATGACAGGAAGAGCAATGTGATAAAGTGCAACATTGGCTTAACTCTTGTAACAGTTGTCTCTATAATACTTGTAATTACCGACCTGCTATCATTTCCTTTAATACTCCTAATGGGATTTTCGCTCGGAAGCGTTTTCGCGCTCAACTATCCTAGTATGATAGGGCTGGTTAAAGATATCGTGACCGATAAACAGGAATTTCCCAGGGTAATGGGAGCCGCGGCATCAAATGCGAAGATAGGACAGGTTGCAGCTTCATCAACATTCAGTTTACTCTTTGCTGCTTTTGGAGCTATTGGTACTTTCGCCACGGCGCTGCTGGCAAATCTGATAGCCCTTGTTTCTATAATACTGCTTAAGAAACCCAAACAGGAAACCAACCTTCAGAGCGATTCAGTTAAAACCCAGTTCATTACCGGGATCAAATATGTATTTTATTACAAACCCCTGCTTGCGATAGTGCTGATTTCAACTATGATAAGCGTTGTGTTCGGATTTGTGACATTCCAGCTTCCCATAATTGACGCTGACTTTCTAAAGGGCGGTTCGAAGGATCTTGGTATACTTTACCTTGCGGGAGCTATTGGCGGGTTAGGTTCGGGAATATATATGAGCCGTCGCAAATCAACAAAAAATATTCTGCGTTTCCTTATAATCTGCGCATTCATTTCCGGCATCAGCGTTACGGGAATAGCTTTTTCACGCTCTATAGTAACAACATTCATTTTCGCGATGGGAGTTGATTTCGCTTTTATTGCAGCTATGGGTATTAATAATACTGTGCTGCAGATGCTGACCGAAGAATCAAAACGCGGCCGCGTGCTTGGGGTGAATACATCTTTCAATTGGGGAGTAATGGCGCTGGTAATTATGGCTTTAGGTTACCTTGCAAAATATATTGGTATGGAAGCGACCATTCTAATAGTGGGCGGATTAACCATAGCCAGCGGGTTTATGTTTGCACTCGTTATGCGGAAAGAGATGCCGGTGCTTCAGCAGATGTATAAGGATCGCGGTGTAGAAGCAGGGCATGAGCCGATTTAAGTTAGTTGTTATTTTTAGTTTCAAGTAGAGTTAAGCTATCAATTGCGGCTAAAGCCGTTTCGCTCCTGAAAATTCATCCACGACCTAAAGGTCGTGGCAACACAAAAATGATTCGTTGCTTCTAAAGACATATCAACGATCTAAAGGTCGTGGCAAATAAAAAATACTTCATTTATCTTTTGATTAGCTCCGCTCTTTAGAGCGGAGAATAAGAGGAGAGTTTATGCGGCTTTAGCCGCAGTTCAGAACGCATGAGGGTGTTAACACATCATATATTCAATTGCGGCTAAAGCCGGGCTGCTGATGTAATTTATCCACGACCTAAAGGTCGTAGCAGCGCAAAAGTTGTCGTAACTTAAATTTCTGGATATATGGTAAAGTTCTATTCCGAACAAGGCAGTATCTAGAATGATACTTAATCAGGGCTAAAGCCCATATTTTTGGAATTGCTGCAATCCCCAGCTTAAAAGCCGGGGTTAATAAATTTTAGATAGGGGTCGCGGCAAGTGTGTAATTCCTAAGTAAGCTTTAATCAACAAGGGGGGTTTTGCTTTTGAATCCGGTATCTCTCCCCAGGCTATTGTTTAGGTACCCGCTTTCGCAGGAATGTGAAAATAAATTACTTCACCAAAAATCCAAGCGGGCCTTTAGGGTCAAGCATTTTTACAAGGTCTTTCCATGGGATGCTGACTGTTTGGAATCCCCATACATATGGACCTACCCTGTAGAGATTAAAAATTATATCAAGCGAGTGATCGTTAACAGTGAAAGTATAGAAATTATCTTCCTTGGGTCCTGCGCCTTCAAGAATATTTGCTTCGTTATTTTCCAATCCGTCTTTTTTTGCCTTCGCGTTAAGTTCTTTTACGCAATAAGCAGATATGTATTCAAGCCAGCCGGAGCCGGGCGTGAAGAGGTCGCTGATTGTCAGCAGACCTTTACCTGTATAGCTGTAATTGAAAGAAGTTTGGTAAGTCATTGGGTGCGCAGCGCATCGTGGATTTGAAAATGTTTCGAACAGGAAACTCAGGTAACCGTTATCCTTATATATTGTTGTATAGTTAATTTCAAGAGTGCTTTCGTTCTGCGGGCAGCTATTAATTGTATCTTCAATTGCTTGTTGTTTGAATGGAGTAAACTGTCCCTGTATCATTTTCGAGATGAGTCCGTTTATATCTTCTGCAATTCCTCTTACACCCATTAACGCTTCGGGACCGAAATCAATTAACGGGTAGTTAGCCGTAAGGTTATATTTATTATTTTTATCGCCTTCAGCCATAGTATAAGGTTTTATGTTAAGTGTCTGCGATACTGTTGAAAAAATTAACATGAAAAGAAATAAAGCAGCAACAATTGTTTTCATATCTTAAGTTAAGTTAATTATTAAAGCAATTTAATTCATAATGATCTCCCTCACAAGTCCAACTGCCGGATTAATAATTCACTATACTATACATCAGTGTAAACAAGAATTAAGGTGCAATATTTCACTAGTAAGCCCTTGTTTTTAGGTTTAGGTTTGCCTAAATTTGTAATAACGTTTACCTAATTATTAAATTACGCATGACTACACGCTCAAAAGAGGATTATTTAAAGAATATTTACCATATGCAGGAAGAAGGCGGAAAGGTTAACACCGGAAATCTTGCAGCCGCGCTTTCAATATCACCTGCTTCTGTGAGTGAAATGGTAAATAAATTATCTAAAGAGGGCTTGATAGATAACAAGCCATATCACGGATTTGAACTCACGGGCAACGGAAGGAAGATCTCGCTGACCCTTATCCGAAAGCACAGGCTGCTTGAAGTTTTTCTGCAGGAACACCTGCATTATGAATGGGACGAAGTTCACGAAGAGGCCGAAGCACTTGAACATGTATGCAGCGATATGTTCATAAATAAACTTGAAGGCTACCTGGGTTATCCAAAGTTCGATCCGCACGGCGATCCCATCCCCGATAAGGAGCTAAACATAGCGCCGACGCACTACAAACTTTTACTCAATACAGAGCCGGGCAGGGAATACACCATCGCGAAGGTTAAGGATTCATCGATCGAAATTCTGCAGTACTTAACAAAGATCGGGATCAAGCTCAATTCGAAAATTACACTTAATGAAAAAATTGAATTTGACGGTTCTGTCGTGATCACCGCTGAAGGCAAAAGGAATTTATTAAGCAAAGTTATGGCAGAGCAGATCTATGTTGCTGGATGATCACGTGAAACATCAAAAGTGAAACGTCAAAAGTGAAAAAATCAAAAACAGTAATAATATATGAGAATTAACTCGAAGAGAATATTTAAACTATTCACGATTATTTTAATAACCCCCATTATTTTGGGGTGCGGGGGCAAGGATAACAAAACCAATAGCGGAAAGATAAGGACGGTATCATCGATCACTATCATTAACGATGTAGTAAAAAACATTGGCGGCGATAAAATTGAAGCAGTGAGCATTTGCGGTGTTGGACTGGATCCCCACACATATAAGCCAAAGCCAAACGACCCTCGGCTTATTTCGGAATCTGACATAGTATTCATAAACGGATTCGCGCTTGAGCACTGGATAGAAGAAATGGTAAGAAATGCCGGCGGGAATAAGAAAGTCGTAACGGTAACAGAAGGCTTAACGCCTATGACGGATGAAAAAGGCTACGGCGATCCTGATCCGCATGCATGGTTCAACGTGCAGAACGTTAAGACCTACGCAACGAATATTGAAAAGGCGCTGAGCGAGTATGATAAGCCTAATGCGACTTATTACAAGCAGAACCTTGATACATACCTGAAGAAGCTGGATTCACTCGACGCATGGATAAAAACCGAGATAGCTATGATTCCCCCGGAAAAACGGGTACTAATAACCTCGCACGATGCGTTCAGGTATTTCGGCAAGGCATACGGCTTGGAAGTACGCGGCTTGCAGGGAATCTCAACCGAGGCGAAGGCGCAAACCGAAGATGTAAAAAAACTTATCGACCTGATAAAAGAAAGAAAGCTGAGCTCTGTATTTATAGAAACAAGCGTAAACCCGAAGCTTCTGGAAGAGATATCAAAAGAAACCGGTGCAACTGTTGGCGGCACGCTGTTTTCGGATTCTGTAGGTAACGAGGGTACACCGGAAGGCACATACACGGGAGCAGTAACTTTTAATGTGAACACAATTGTAAAAGCGCTTAAATAACGTCAGCAAAAAATTAATTATCGATCAATCGCACTGAGCAGCAAAAATAAATTTAGAATATGGATGTAATCACAGTAAAGAATCTAACGATTTCATACAATAAAAAGCCTGCGATAAAGGGGGTTAACCTTAACATTGAATCCGGCCATGTGATAGGCATAATTGGCCCGAACGGCGCGGGAAAATCGACATTGCTGAAAGGTATGCTGGGACTTCTGCCTTTTGATACCGGCAGTGTCAAAATATTCGGCAAGGATATCGATCAATCACGCAAACGGATATCATACATCCCCCAGCGCGAACAGTTTGACTGGGACTTCCCGATAAACGTGGAAGATGTGGTTACAATGGGCAGGTATGCGCATTTGCCCATAGTGGGTTTTGCCAAGGCGGGCGATAAGAAGATCGTAGCCGATGTATTGAAAAAAGTTGAAATGGAAAAATACAGCAAGCGGCAAATACGCCAGCTATCCGGTGGTCAGCAACAACGGGTGTTCCTCGCGCGTGCACTTGCGCAGGAAAGCGATGTTTATTTTCTGGATGAACCTTTCGTTGGAGTTGACGCCAAGACCGAACGCGCGATATTCAAGCTTATGAAGGAGCTGAAGGATGAGGGTAAAACGCTGCTGGTGGTTCACCACGATCTAAGCATGGTTAAGGATTACTTCGATAAACTGATAATGATAAACCAGACCCTTGTTGCATACGGAAACTCAGAAGATGTATTCACACCGGAACTGGTCAACAAAACATACGGCGGCAGGCTTACAATGCTTCAGAAGACAGAGGAGCTGGTTAGTGGTTGAGCGGTTCATCAGTTAAAAGGATAATTTGAACTCAGCAAAAAATTAATTGCGGCTAAAGCCGGTAATATTATCCATAGCAATCCACGACCTGAAGGTCGTGGCAACACAAAATGATAAAATATTGAAAGTTTCATTCCCAAACTGGTCCGCTCATGCTGATTAAGAATGAGATTCGAAAAGTCGAAGAGCCGTAGAGACGCAAAAATTGTTCCCTGCTTTTCTGAGTAGCTCCGCTCTTTAGAGCGGAGTTAGATTAGAAAAGACGCGGCTTCAGCCGCAATTGAACATTTTAAATTAATATTTTGTGCGTCAGGTCGTAAGACCTGACGCCACCAGGAAAAAATAACTGTAATCTATCAACTGTAAACTGTAAACTAAAATTGGACATATTTTCAAAATACCTTCTTGAGCCTGTACAATACGAATTCATTCAGCGGGCGCTTATTGCTTCCATAACCATAGGTATAAGCTGCGGACTGATCGGCACATACATTATGCTGCGCAGGATGTCGCTAATCGGTGATGCGCTGGCGCATGCGGTACTGCCGGGCGTTGTGGTTAGCTTCATGGTTGCGGGCAAAAGTGAAATTGCGCTTTTTATCGGCGCAGTAGTATCAGGTATTGTAACCGTGCTGCTGATAGGCTTTGTGAACCGGAATTCAAAGATCAAAGAAGATACCTCGATTGGAATAATTTTTACCGGTGCGTTTGCGCTTGGTATTCTGCTGGTCTCACAGCTTAAGCAGGTGCATATCGATCTATCATCATATCTTTTCGGCGATGTACTTGGCGTATCAACCGGTGATATAACGTTATCGCTCATAATTATGGTTGTGATAATCCTCTGCATACTGCTGTTTTACAAGCAGCTTCTGCTTACATCTTTTGATCCCACGATGGCATTAACAATTGGAATATCAACCACCATAGTTCATTATATGCTCATGACGCTGCTTTCGATGTCAATTGTAGCAGGCCTGCAGTCGGTAGGGGTAATACTAATTATCGCGATGCTCATAACACCGCCGGCAACAGCATACCTGCTTTCAAACAATCTGAAAAAGATACTGTTCCTTTCCCCGATGTTTGGAACCATTTCTGCGGTGGCGGGGCTGTATCTTTCATATCACTTCAACTTTGCGTCGGGTGCCTCGATTGTACTGGTAGCGGTTGCTCTGTTCCTGCTGGCTTTTCTGTTTTCACCAAAGGAAGGTGTCGTTACCAGGCTGTTCCGCCGGCGCGCAGCCACAAAGCTTGTACTGATAGAAGATGTGATCAAACTCTCATTCCGTTTCGCCGAAGAAACAGATAAAACCGGGCTTACAGACCGTATCGCAAACGAGCTGGGAATAAGCAACTCAAGAGTTGAAAGCGCGATCAGGATCTTAATAAGTAAAGGCTTGATGCAGAAAACAAACGGGAGTTACCAACTAACTGAAGATGGACGGAAATATGCCACAAGGCTTATCCGCACTCACCGCTTGTGGGAAACATACATTACCCGCGAGAAGGTGACAGACATGGAGCATGTACATCCTGAAGCTGAAAAAGTTGAACACGTGCTGACAGAGGATATGGTAAACGAGCTTGATGAGGAGCTTGGCTTCCCGGAAAAAGATCCGCACGGATCGGAGATACCGAGGAAATAAACAATCAAAACCAGAATAT
Organism: Ignavibacteria bacterium; assembly: GCA_014879675.1. Classification (GTDB taxonomy): domain Bacteria; phylum Bacteroidota; class Ignavibacteria; order Tepidaquicellales; family OLB5; genus OLB5. Next base: position 8,154 of record JACSRQ010000102.1, on the reverse strand, counting down.
GGCCGTACTGAAGATTTAGAAGTATTCTGTTTCTTACAGAAACAGAATCTATGAAACAACCAATGCCGCTTTAATCCATAATACCTTACCCTTTTCAAGAAGGGTGAAATTGGTAATATTTATAATTACAAAGTGAAAAGGATACAATCCAAAGGCACTGATCTGGACTACAGGTCTACCGGGTGGAGAAGGACTGTTTCAGTTCCTTCGCTGCCTGAAGTATTTTCGTCTGTCAGAGTTCCCGCAGGCGGAAGTTTATGGAGAAAGATGTTTGCATTTGCGGGTCCCGGACTTATGATATCTGTAGGGTACATGGATCCCGGAAACTGGGCAACAGATATTGCAGGCGGGGCAAAATTTGGCTACACACTGCTTGCTGTAATATTCCTATCAAATATTTTTGCTATCGTTCTGCAGCACTTATCACTTAAGCTGGGAATTGCTGCCGAAAGGGATCTTGCACAGGCATGCAGGGATAATTATTCCAAACCCGTATCAATTGCTTTATGGGTTCTGTGTGAAATTGCAATTGCCGCTTGCGACCTGGCTGAGGTTATTGGCTCAGCAATTGCGCTGAACCTGTTATTTGGAATACCCCTTGCTGTTGGCGTAGTCATTACCATACTCGATGTACTGGTAATATTATTTTTCCAGTACAAAGGATTCAGGTATATTGAAAGTATTGTGGCAGGACTTATTACAGTAATATTTGCTTGTTTTGCATACGAGATAATTGTTTCAAAGCCTGAGGTTGCTGCAATGTTAAACGGGATTATACCTTCCGCGCAGATCGTAACAAACCCGGCGATGCTTTATCTCGCGATAGGGATACTTGGAGCTACCGTGATGCCTCATAACCTGTATCTGCACTCAAGCATTGTGCAAACCAGGGCTTACGAGCGAACCGAAGAAGGAAAGAAAAGCGCTATTAAATTTGCGACAATTGACTCTACTGCTGCTTTACTGATCGCTTTTTTTATTAATGCTGCAATTTTAGTTGTTGCTGCCGCAACATTCTATAATACCGAATTTTCTAACATAGCAGATATAACCGACGCTTACATGCTGCTTGATCCTGTTCTCGGTGTTGGGGCTGCTGGAACTGTGTTTGCAATTGCGCTGCTTGCATCAGGGCAGAATTCAACAATAACCGGTACGCTTGCGGGTCAGATAGTAATGGAAGGCTTTTTGAACATAAGGTTAAGACCCTGGTTAAGGAGGCTCATCACCAGGCTGATCGCGGTGATCCCCGCACTGATTGTTACACTTTTATATGGCGAAAAGGGGACTACGAACCTGCTGATATTAAGCCAGGTAATACTTTCGATCCAGCTCAGTTTTGCGGTTGTACCGCTTGTGATTTTCACCAGCGATAAAAGGAAGATGGGGCGGTTCGTCAACAATCCGGTGCTTAAATACTCAGCGTTTTTTATAAGTGGCGTGATCATTTTATTCAACTTGTTTTTACTGAGTCAGACCTTTGGTGACTGGCTATGATTGATTTGGGCTATGTGCATTTATTGTAATGCGTTTAAGATACAAAATAATTCACATTTGGAGCCGAAAAATATTGGCGGAATTTTGCTTTCAAATACATAAAATTCAAAAAATTAATATTATATTTGCTGATTGAAATAATAAACCGGAAGGGGATATTCTAAAATGGCAGAAGGAAACAATACGGCAGAAAAACCGGCGGAACCGGAGAAAGCGACAAAGCTTGAGATCATTATTACGATCTTGCTGGGGGTAACAACCATACTAGGCGCATTTGCAGCATATTGCTCTGCTTTATGGGGCGGCGAAATGCAGACAAGCTACACCCAGTCGGTTACGGTTACCAACCACGGCAATACAATATACCTTGAAGCATTAAGCGATCTGAATTCATTTGAGGTTAACGATATGAAGGATGATATTATATATTCACAATGGAAAGAGAACAGCGAAAAGGGAGATACTGAAGATGCCGCGTATTTTTTCACCAAGCTCAGCCCTGGGCTGCAAAAAGATCTCGCGGATGATCCGAAGGATGTGAGTGAATACGATAAGGAGCAGACTGCTTACCTGGATAGCATAAATGCGAGAATGGATGAATCAGATCATATGAATGATTCAGCCAAAGTTCTTTTGAATAAAGGTAATGTTGCCAATAAGTATGGTGATGATTTCACATTATGTACTGTGCTTTTTACCGTTGTGCTCTTCTTTTTAGGTTTAGCTTCGCTTAAAACACACTCGGTTATGCAGAAAACATATGTCATGCTTGGTGTAGTTATACTTGTTCTTTCACTCATCAGAATGGTTACAATACCTTTCCCTTTCTTTCAGTGATTTGAAATGTAGATTTTGTCGAGCTGATCTATCTTTAATAGATCAATATAAATAAATTACTAATTGTTTAGCCCCGCACTTAAGTGCGGGGTTTAGTTTAAAACCAAAAAGGGGCTTCTGCCCCGATTAAAGAATATAAAATCTTAACAATGAAAAGTTTACTTGTTTTAATTCTCTTCAGCGCAATTTTTATTTCACAGAATTCTTTTTCACAGGTCGAAGATATTTCAACCGACAGACCGGACCAGAGTGAATCGCCTTACCTGATGAAGAAGGGTTACTTCCAGATCGAAGCAGGCGTAACCTCGGAAAATGACGAACCGGAAAAAGATTTCAAGACGACCGGTCTTTCTGCGCCATCGGTGCTGCTGCGTTTTGGTGTAGCTAAAAATGTTGAGCTGCGCGCGGGTATTGAGCACCAAAGCAGCAAAACAACTTTTCCCGGGGGCTCGGTAAGCGAAAGCGGATTGGGTCCGATAATGGCGGGCACAAAGATAAGTCTGTTTTCGGAAAAAGGCTCAATGCCTGAAACGGCAATGCTGCTGAGTATCACTGTTCCTTTTAAAGATAACAGCGCATTTCAATCCGATTACATAGGAACGGAGTTTCGTTTTGCGATGACACACTCGCTGACAAAACGGTTTTCACTCTCTTACAATCTTGGGGGAGAGTTTGGAGCAGGGTCGCGGGGAGCAACCGGACTATATACAATAGCGCTTGGTGCAGCGCTGGTTAACAAACTTTCTGGATTTGTTGAGCTGTATGGTTTTATGCCTCAGAAATTTTCACCTGACCATCGTTTTGATGCGGGGTTAACTTACCTGGTATTAAAAAATGTTCAGGTTGATGCCGCATTTGGTTTAGGTATATCTAAAGGATCACCCGATTTCTTCGTTGGCGGCGGAGTGTCCGTTAGACTCCCGAAGTAATGTAAAGCGTAACAAGCAGTGTCCTACGGCATATAGAATTTTGATTACCCCGGTTTCTTTTAAAGGAAACCGGGTTTTTTGTTTATGATTTGAAGCAAAATTGGCTGAATTTTTAATGTCATTCCGTTAAATGACGCAAATCATTGCCGCATAATAATGAATCATGTATTTTGCCTGTTAAGCAGTAGGTGAGTAGGTGAATTGGTGAGTAGGTGATTAGGCAATTAGGCAAGTAAGTGAGTAGGTTAAGTAGGTGAGTGGGATAAGTAGGTAAGTAGGTAAGTAGGATAAGTGGGTGAGTAGGTACCATGTGGAGTTTGTGAGTTGGAAAATAAGGAGTAAATGTTAAGATTCTAAAAATATTTCATTGAGAATAGATTTATGGAGAATGGAAAAGAGGAAATCGGGTTTTGAAACCCTTGAAGTTTGGAAAGAAGGAAGAGAGCTAAAAATTGCAATATCCGCATTGGTTAAGGGATTTCCTCCAATAGAAAAGTACAGGCTCTCCGATCAAATGATAAGAGCTTCAAGATCTGTTACAGCAAATATCGCAGAGGGCTACGGGAGGTATCATTATCAGGAAAATATACAATTCTGCAGGACTTCCCGCGGCTCTCTTTACGAACTCATTGATCACTTTATTACAGCTTATGACGAAAACTACATAAATGAACAATCATGTAATATGTTCAACGATAAAATTGACGTTTTAATAGCCAAAATGAATGGCTATATCGCATATTTGAAAAAGCGAAAAACTGAAGATTAAGCCTCTTTTACTTCATGTTTGAAAACACTTAAACATTTGTATTCAGTTTAAAACTTTATCTACTATTCCTACTCACCTACTCCCCAACTCAACCACTCACCTACTTTACTACTCAACTAATACACTTTAAACATATTTACAACATTGATATTGGTATTATACGCTGTTATCATGTAGTTATAGTTATTCACCACATCATCATATAACCGGTTAAACTCGCGCTCATCCTTTGCCGAAGGCGCTTTATCAAAGAACTTAGTGCCTGCATCGAGGAACATATTTGTCATTTTTACAAAATAATCCTCATAGCTGTATTTCATGTATTTGGTCTTATCGGTAAACTCGGCGCTGAGAACGGAATTTTTATCTTCCTTGAACGATGATTCAAACTCCCTGAACTTATCTTTTGCTTTGCTGAGATCACCGTTATACTGCACCCCGTTAAATGCTTCATAAAATTCTTCAGCCTTATCAAGCGTATTTTCGTATGAATTCATAAGCACAATTACTGCGCGTTCATCTGGATTTGAGACTGAATTAGGATCGCGTTTTTCGCGTGCAGGTTTGTATTTTTTTATTGCTGCGGAAAATTTATCAAACGCTGATTTATACTTCTCGTTTTCGGTCTTCATTTCATCCTCATAGCCTTTGGCTTTAGAAAGATCTTCTTTATACTCGCCTTTACTGTAATAATCAGCAACTTTTTTAGAAACCGCATGGTAATTTTCAAGCGCCTTCAAAAGACTTTTGAAGTCACCTTCAATTTCTGATTTCATTTCTTCCGATGCATTGAGCTTTGAGAGCTCGCCGCCATCAAAGTATGAGCGGTTGTACTCCTTCATGATACGCTCAAGGTTATCAACCGAAAATTTAAAGGTTACGGCTATAAGAAATGAGCTCTTGGTTAACGAACCTGCCGAAGGAATATCGCTGGAGAAATCTTTATAAACCTTATCGCCTGCATCCTGTATCTTGTTTGAGACCTCGATATATTTATTGTAGAACTGCAGATCAGCTCCTTTGGTAACTTCTTTGGTCTGTTCCTTTTTTGTTACTTCTTTTTTCTCCTCTTTATTTGAGCTGATTTTTTCTTTCAGCTTATCAACAAAAGAACAGCTGGTTACTGCCATAACCACCGTTAAGATCAGTGTGAATATTTTAAGTTTAAACATGTTTTCTCCGTAATTGCCCGCAGCTAAAATTATTTGTGCTGCGTTGCTGTGTTAGTATTTAAGATCTTCATTGCTGCTACAAATTTAACAATAAAATTACGGTATGACCACTATTAAATCCGTGATATCCCCGAAAGACCCTGTTTCACAGGTTTCCGGACCCGCAATAAAAACAGGGAACCGGCAGATTCCCTGTAATTAGATTGCAGCTTTCCCGTTAGTTTTTTTGTTTTTACGGGGACTGCATGATTCGGATATGGATCAAATCAGTACAAAGATAAATAACTCAATAAGCCGGGCAAAGGAAACTTATTTACGAAGATTTTTAGGTATTGGATATGGGAAATCCGAAATCATCCGCAAAAATGGTCAAAATCAAGTTTGGAAAACAAATAATTCCGGGAAAGTTGTTAGGGAAATTTTGCATTCGGTTTGTAAAGAAACTTTTATCCTGATGTTTCCGGAAATCATGAGTCTGTATGTTCCTGCAATGCAAAAATTGTGTAAGTAGGTTTCATTTAAACGGATCATGGTTTAGATCAGCAAGAATGTATTTACAGTTGTATAATTGTGAATCAAGCAGGTTCTTCAGTCTGCCCGGTTTATCGGTAACTATGGCATCCACTCCTATATCAAGATACGTCTTCATGCTTTGTTCATTATTAACACACCAGGCATGCACAATTTTTAATCCGCCTGCAGGACCCGAATCCTTCAATGATACTGCAACCCTTGCCCTATCGGTAAACGTATCCGCCGCGCTTGAAAGTCCGGGTACATCTGTACCGGTTCCGTACCCATAGTTTAAATCATACCTGCTGAAAAAGTCCTTTACGGCTTTTGGCGTCATATTTTCATCAATACTAACAGCTTCATTTGTTTGCTGATGTTCAAGTGCGGAAAAAAACGCCATTGCGTCGGGCTGCGAAGCAGTTGTCAGAATTGCTGTTCCGGGATAGTTTTTGCTGAAATTCTGCCTTATCACTTCGTGAAGCCCGTTGATGTTATAACTATATGGTGGAACGAGGTCAAAGGAAATTATTGAAAGCCTGAAGCGCGGATTTGTTCTGAGTACATCGGCAAGTGAATGCAGATAGTTTTTAAGTGAGGGTACTTCACCGCGGATTATGCGGTGGAAAAGTTCCTGCTTTTCGTCTTCAGAAACCGGCAGCTTTTCATACACATAGAACTTCTCTTTGGTATTTTCAAAATAACAAACATCCGGCTCAAGTCCGTTTGCACCTTGCTTTAGATAATCAATGGCATCTTCTATTGTATTGGGGTTGTGGCCTATGATGTAGAATTTTTTCAGCACTTTTCTGCCGCTGTGGGTTTAAGGTTCATTGATAATAGAATAAATTAGCAAATTTTGTTTCGGAAAACAAAGAACGAAATGTCAGTATGTGAAAGGAGCTTTCGACGTATAACATTCAAAAGTTAAGATTTTTTTACTATTTTACAGTAAGTTATAATCCTATGTGAATGAAAAAACTTGAGATTTTTGATATTATAGGCATACTTGATAGCGAAGAATTCCGGAAACTGGGGATTTTTTTGAACTCTCCTTACTTCGTTGTATCAAAAAGAGCGGCGGCGCTGTATAGTTTCATTTCAGAAAATTACGAGTCCGCGTGCAAAGGCATGTTATCAAGAGATAGCGCCGCCAGGGCGGTACTTGGAGATTCATATACGGATGACAATTCCAGGAAATTGTTCAGCGATCTGAACAAAGCTGTTGAAGATTTCATAACAGCCGAAACCTTTTTTAAGGAGGGCACATTAAAACAGCTGATCCTGCTGAAAGCACTTAGGAAAAAAGGAGATAACGCAAGGCACAGCCAAAAGATAAGGGAGCTTTCGAAGCAGCTTGGTTTTATGGAGCCTGATTCACAAAGCTACCGCTTTATTGCCGAAGCAGCCGAAGAAGAGTTTAATGCGGAAGATCCCGCAGCTTTTCATGTGTATTCCGAAGCGCTGCAAAGGTGGTGCTCTATGCTGGATGCTTACTATATGAGCTCAAAGCTGTTGATCTATCAATATATGTTCAGCAAGCAGATGCTGAATAAAAGCGGCAAAGTGTATAACTGGAGCATGGCTGATGAAATATTCTTATATATTGAATCCAATATTGCAGCTGTTAAAAATGAAAATCCCGATATATACCTGAAGTACCTGATGGTAAAAATGATCCGCGGGAATAATGACGAGTTAATGTTAGAGTATTCCGATTTTTTGAGAGAAAATGAAAACCTGTTTTCGCAGGCAAACATCACTTCCTATTATAGTGATCTTTATAACTTCGCAACAATACGCATCGGCAGGGGAAGACATGAGTTCAGGAGGCCTTTTCTTAACCTGATTAAAGAGATCGAACCCAGGGGGCTAATTTTTGATGCCGGCGAAGGGAAGATCCATATATACTCATTTAAGCAGATAGCCGATACCGCATTCCACCTGAAAGAAATAGCATGGGCGGGTGATTTCATAGAGCGGTATAAGGGTAAGCTCGGAACGCTTTATCCGCAGAACATACTTTCGCTTATGACGGCAAAGCTTTTATACTACAAGGGCAACCCGGCGGGAGCAAGAATTGAACTCGAAAAGGTCTCCTTTGATGATTACATATTATACCTTGATGCAAAATCATTCCGAATATGCTTAGAGTATGATGAAGCTGATTTTAACAGCTGCCTGATGAATATCGACGCATTAAGCAAATACCTGAAGCATAAAAAAGAGATTCCGGAAAGCATGATACTCTCCGCCAAACGTTTCAAGTATTACATCCGGAAGCTGATAGAGTTTAGGGAGAACACTGCCGATAATTTTTACCTGTTGAAGCTGGCTGAAGAAATAAACGGTGAGGAAAATCCCGTTTACGGTAAAGAGTGGATACGGGATAAGATCGAAGAGTTAAGTAAATAACAAAAGGCAGGCTTTCGAAAGCCTG